>PXBG01000146.1 GCA_003566995.1 Syntrophobacteraceae bacterium | reverse complement strand
TCAAAGGTATGGCTGAATCGCTCAAAACCGGATTAAAGGCAGTTAGCGGGAAAAGCCAGGCAGTTATCTTTGCCCTGGCCGATCAGCCACATGTGCCCCCGCTAATATACAGGCAGCTTAAAGAAAGATATTGCGAAAAGCTAAAGCTGATCACCTGTCCGGTGTATCAAGGCAGAAGAGGTAACCCCACACTTTTTGACAGGCGCACCTGGCCGGCTTTAATGACCCTGAGTGGAGATTTGGGTGGCAAGGAGCTTATTAAAAAAGTCGGCAAAGATGAAATTGATTTTATAGAAACAGATTTGCAGGCGGTAGTTACAGATATCGATACACCTGAGAACTACCGGAATATCACAAATAGGGATTATTAAATCCTTCTGTCATTGTTGACCTGGCAGTAATTTATTGCAGGATTGAATGGTTATATGAAGAATATTATGCTGAGGCAATCATAAACAATAAATATCTTACGAGGGAGCAAAAATGACAAATACAAAAAAAATGAGAGAAAAGCACAAGATTTTGCAGGAATTTTCTTTTGAGCTTGTCCCCCTTAAAAGAGGTTACGCGAACAGGACCCTAAGAATTGATCTTGACAATAACGAGATTACAGCTGATGTTGTAACCCAGCAGATGAAGGATCTCTGGATTGGAGGCAAAGGTTTTGATCTCTGGTTAACGCTTCCCGAGATCGACAGGCAAACGAGATGGGATAGTAACAATAATCCCATCTGTTTTTCGTCCGGACCGCTGGGGGGCACAACTTCTTTTCCCGGATCTGGTAAAACTTTAATCACTACTATATCACCATTAACTAATCTGATAATCGACAGTAATGTTGGTGGTTATTTTGGCCCTTACATGAAGTTCGCCGGTTTTGATGTCCTGACCGTGGTTGGCAAAGCCGGTGAAGATTCTATTATTTTTATTGATGCTGTAGCCGGTAAGATTACCATTGAAACAGCACCTGAAGAACAAGTTGATTCTCACCTTGCAGTAGAAGAACTAACCGAAATGTATGCCGACAATGATATTGACAAGAAAAATATTGCAGTAGTATCTGCCGGCAGAGCAGCAGAACATACCAGGATGGGCATATTAAACTTTTCTTTTTGGGATTGGCGCCGTAATGCCGTCCGCTTAAAGCAGGCTGGCAGAGGTGGAGTAGGAACAGTTTTCCGTGATAAGAATCTTAAAGCTATTGTAATAAAAAATCGCAAGTTTACCCCTTCCTGGCGTGTGGAGGAGAACAAGGTTGCCAGATATGTAACACCGCAGAGAATTTCAATCCAGGATGATGCGGAAGAAATTAATGAAATTAAAGCTATTCTCAAAAAGTGGGATAATGACCCCGATTATGTTATTGAAATGATGCAGGACATACAGGATCGCTTCAAGCATATTTCTAAAACTGCTGTTGATTTATTAACCACCCATACGGGGACACCAAAGGCTGCTATTTACCATATTGCCACTTTTTATAAGTCTTTCAGTCTTGAACCGAAAGGCGAGACCTTAATCCAGGTTTGCCTGGGTACTGCCTGTCATGTTAAAGGAGCACAGAATGTGCTCTCATCTTTCGAAAGAGTCCTCGGGATAAAAGACGGCGGGACAACAGAAGATCAAAAATACAGCCTGGAAGGGGTTCGCTGTCTCGGAGCCTGCAGCATTGCCCCGGTTATTAAAATCGGGGATGAAGTGATCGGTAATGTCAGGGCTAAGGATGTAGAAAAAATCCTGGAAAATTACAGGGCCGAAAGCAAAGAAGAAGCAGAAATTGAAAAATCCGCTGCTGATGCTGATCCGTGTAGAGTTGACAGCAGTGTTCTTGAACAAATAAAAACCAGGGAAGAGCAAAACAGGGCCCGCTATAAAAGTGCCCTGATGGTCTGTACCGGCACCGGATGTGTATCGGCCAGGAGCTTTAATATTTACGAAAGAATGAAAAAGGAACTTGAAAACCGCAACCTGGAAAATGATTACCTCGTTATTAAAACCGGCTGTAACGGTTTTTGTGCTGTTGGTCCAATCGTTGTTGTTCAACCCCAGGGTGTTTTTTATCAAAAAGTAGGTGAGGATGATATTGCCTCAATCATCGACGATCACCTGCTTGGCGGCAAAGTAGTCGAGAAACTTTTATACACAAACCCACAGACAGAAAAAACTTATACCAAAATGGATGAAATAGAATTCTTTACCGAGCAGCAGTTAATTGCCCTGCGTAACAAAGGCTTGATTGACCCTGAAAATATTGATCATTATATTGCCCGTGACGGTTACAAAGCCCTGGCCAGGGCCCTGGAGATGGATAAAGATGCAATTATTAAAGAAGTTACTTTATCGGGAATCAGGGGCCGCGGAGGTGGCGGTTTCCCGGTTGGCGTTAAATGGCAATCCTGTAAAAAGGCGATGGAAGAAAAGAATGAAACCTCCTATATTGTTTGTAACGCTGATGAGGGTGATCCGGGCGCCTTTATGGACCGCAGTATAATTGAAACAGATCCCCATGCAGTTATCGAGGGTATGCTTATTGCTGCCAGGGCCTTACAGGCTGAAGAAGGTTTTATTTATATCCGTAAAGAGTATCCACTGGCTGTGGAACGGTTGGAGAAAGCCCTTGAACAGGCCCGCTTCCGGGGACTGCTTGGGGATTCAATTATGGGCACTGACTTTTCTTTCGACATTCATATCCACCGGGGAGCGGGAGCTTTTGTCTGTGGTGAGTCGACCGCCCTGATGGCATCCATGTCCGGAAAGGCTGGAGAGCCCAGGGCCAAGTACATTCATAATGTTGAGCATGGTTACCGTGATAAACCAACGGTCTTAAATAATGTTGAAACCTGGGCTAATATTCCGGAAATAATTCTTAAAGGTGCCGACTGGTTTGCCGAAATTGGTACCGGTGATGTTAAGGAAAACCCCTGGAACGGTTCAAGTGGAACAAAGGTTTTCTCCCTGGTTGGTGATGTCAATAATACCGGCCTGGTAGAAGTGCCCATGGGCATTACTCTCCATGATATTATTTATAAAATAGGAGGAGGAATTCCCGGTGGCAGAAAATTTAAGGCTATTCAGACAGGCGGTCCTTCCGGCGGCTGTATTCCTGAAGAAATGCTTGATATGGAAGTGGATTTCGATTCACTGACCAAAGCAGGGTCAATGATGGGTTCGGGTGGAATGATCGTGATGGACGATCACACCTGTATGGTCGACGTTGCCCGATACTTTATAAACTTCCTGATTGACGAATCCTGCGGCAAGTGCACACCCTGCCGGGAAGGTTTATTTGCCCTAAGTAATGTTCTAACCCGTATTACCAGGGGTGAAGGGAAGGAAGAAGACTTAGACAGGCTGCAGGAGCTGTCTGAGACTATTATAAGTTCAAGCCTGTGTCAGCTCGGTGGAACTGCTCCCAACCCGGTGTTGACCACCCTGCGCTATTTTAAAGATGAATATGTAAAGCATATTAAAGACAAAACTTGTCCGGCCGGGGTCTGCACCAATTTAATTACTTATGCGATCAATGATAACTGCACAGGCTGTGTTATCTGTGCCAAGAACTGTCCGACCCAGGCAATCAGCGGCGAACCAAAAGAGCTTCACACCATCAACCAGGAAGATTGCATCAAGTGCGGCATCTGTCTGGAATCATGCAAATATAATGCAGTGGAGGTAAAATAATGGCTACAATAACAAAAGCCGGCCCGAAAAAATATGAGATTAGTATAAACGGAAAAGCGGCAACGGTTGTTGAAGGAACATACCTGCTTAAAGCGGTCATGGATGCCGGATTCAACGTGCCTACGCTATGCCACCATAAGGATTTAACCCCGGATGGCACCTGCAGGCTCTGCCTTTGCGAAGTGGAAGTTAACGGTAAGAAAAGGCTGGTAACCGCCTGCAACTATCCTGTTCGTGGTGAAATAAAAGTTAACACCAGTACCGAAGAAGTCAAAAAACACCGCAAAAATCTTGCTGAAATGTACCTGGGCCGCTGGCCTAATGTAGAAGCAATCCAAAATATTGCCAAACTGTGCGGAGCAACCGATAAAGAAAAATACAAAAGTGAACTGACCGATGAAAACCCAAAAGCCTGCATTCTCTGTGGTCATTGTGTTCGTGCCTGCAGTTCATTCGTTATTCAAAACATTTTGGGCTTTGCCGGTCGTGGTATTAAACGCCACCTAACTATGCCTTTCGGTGAAATCGATCCAAATTGTATTGAGTGTACTTCCTGCGGCTATGTTTGCCCGACAGGTGCGATTCAGGTAGCTGATAATATGAACAATCCTGCCGATCCCGAGCTTATCCGCCGCCATGGTATGAGAATTAATGCCATGATGGCAACGCTTGATAAAGCACAAAATAGGATGCGTGAAGTTGGCACTGCAAATTTAGTCGAAGTTATGGATTCATATGACCTGTTGCCAGTGCACAACTACAGGTTTGGTAAACATCCCGATACTAAAAAGATAGACTCCGGGGTTATGAAAAGTCAGTACTTTACCCAGGATGCAGCCGATGGTTGCTGGTTGGGCTGCTCAATGGCCTGTGCAAAAGCAGTAGACGGTTTTGAACTTAAAACCGGTCCCTATAAAGGGCAAAAAGTTATAGTCGACGGACCCGAGTATGAAACAGCAGCTGGTGGTTCAAACATGGGCGGTTTTGATCTCGACTTTATAGTTGAATATAACTTTTATTGTGACACCTATGGTGTTGACACCATATCTTTTGCTACCACAATGGCTTTTGTAATGGAAGCCTTTGAAGCAGGGATCATCACAGAAGAACACACCGGAGGTAAAACGCTAAAATTCGGAGCGATGGATGAAGCCCTGGAATGTCTGCACGAAATGGCCCGCGGTGAAGGCTTTGGTGTGGAAGTAGGCCAGGGAACCAGAAGACTAAAGGAAAAATGGGCGAAGGAATTAGGTGCTGATCCTAATTTCCTAAATGACATCGGTATGGAAGTTAAAGGGTTGGAATTCTCAGAGTATGTAACCAAGGAATCTCCTGCCCAGCAGGCTGGATATGCTATGGCCATGAAAGGCCCTCAACACGATGAAGCTCTATTAATCTTTTTTGACGCGATCAACAATCAAATTCCTACTATTGAAGATAAAGCTGAAACCCTTTATTATTTCCCCTTATTTAGGACATGGTTCGGTCTGCTTGGGTTGTGCAAACTCATCTGGAATGATGTCATTCCTCCGAGTAATAGCAATTATCCTCCGAATGAGGCCGCGAAAATTCCGGAACGTGTTGAAGATTTTCAAAAATTCTATGAAGGAATGATCGGTGAGCCCTTAGATGAGGAAAAAATGTTACAGCAGTCGGCGCGGGTATTTAACTTACAACGCTTGATGAGCTATTATTTTGGTCGCGGTACTCGTGAAGAAGATATCCCACCACTTAGGGCAATCGGACCGGCCACAGTAGAGGAATACCTTTCCCGCGAAGAGCGTTATGATAAGCAAATGAAAGAAGATATTGGCATTGACCCCGGGGGCAAAACAGTTGAAGAAAAACTGGTTATAACCAGGGACTTTCGCTACAAACATTATAACCAGATTCTGGATGCTGCTTATAAGCGTCGTGGCTGGGATCATAACGGTGTGCCTACCGTTGAGCGCCTGAAGGAGCTCGGTATTGATATTCCTGAAGTGATGGCTTTGCTAAAAAGGCAAGAACAGTAAATGGGGTAGTGTATTGATGATAACAGTGAATAACAAGCATAAATTAGACTGGTATGAAGGAATGACTGTTCAGGACGTCTTGGACAAGATGGACTATGTTTTACCGCTTATAACCGTAAGTGTGAATGAACAGCTTGTCCAGGGGGTAGATTATTCAACATATGAAGTGCCAGATAATGCCCAGGTTAATGTATTTCACCTTGCTCACGGTGGATAAATATTTGAAATGGAAGTAGATTAAAGCGGGAAATCATTGTTTAACCTGTGGTTTCCCCATAATTTAAACGAATTTGACTTGTTGTTCAGAAAGTGCTATAATTTAAATATAAAACATTTAAAAAGTAACAGTAAAGCTGGAGAAAAAGGATAGTTTAACCATTCCGATCCAGCTTTTTTAATGAAGTGGAAAAAGTAGTGGAAGGAAAAAGGCTTGATCAGGTGGAGGTCATATAAGCAAATAACTTTTATGACCGGTCTTATAAAGATATCAAACCTGTTTGGCTTAACGGATGGCTGTATTGAAGGCTGTTTTGAGGAAATTGTCTGAAACCAACCTCTGCTACCGCTGTCTGTATAGCTGCAGGTTTTTTTGTTTGAAATATTATAGTTGGAGGAGATAGGTGATGGCATTCCAGGAAGGCGGAAGGGTAAAAGTTTACGGCATCGGTAATCCTTTGATTGATGTTCTTGCCCACGCCAGCGAGCAGGATATTAATGTGTTGGAACTTGAAAAAGGCCCTATGACCTTAATTGACAGCGAGCGTGGTAATAATATCCTGAAACATATTGGTGATCGTGAAAAGCAGTATTCGTGCGGTGGTTCTGCCCCCAATACGATGATCACCCTTGCCGCACTGGGTATTGAAACTGCCCTGGCCGGTATGGTAGGCAGTGACGAGTTAGGCGATATTTACATTAAGCGTTTGCAAAGCAAACAAGTGTTATCAGACCTTGAAGTTGTAAAAGACGGTGATACGGGCAGCTGCATTGTCCTGGTTACACCGGATTACGAGCGAACAATGAGCACCAGGCTCGGTGTATGCCAGGAATTTGCTCCCGAGCATGTTAAACATGATCGTAT
>PXBG01000100.1 GCA_003566995.1 Syntrophobacteraceae bacterium | reverse complement strand
TCCTCCTGGCTCAACAGCATTCCGATGGCATGACCGATGGGACCTGGAAGACCCTGCAGCAATACCTGGCCCTTGGGGGCGCCGTCAATATGGAGAGGGCCCTGGCTTTCCTGAGCGCCCTCCTCAAGGGAGGGAAAGAACCCGCTCCCGGACCTCAGCCCGTGGTGCAGGAGGGCCTCTACCACCCCCGGTCGGGGCTCGTGCAGGATTTGGTGGCCTATCTGAAAAAGCACGTGGATCCCCGAAAACCCACGGTGGGCCTCTGGTTTTACCAGACGCTCTGGCTCAACGGAAACCTGGCCCATGTGGACGCGCTCATCGAGGAAACAGAAAGGCGCGGCGCCAATGTGCTGCCCGTTTTCAGCATGCGTTTCAAAGACAGCGTGCTGGGCAATCGCGGGGCCGACGAAATCGTTTCCGCGTATTTCATGGATGGGGAGAAACCCCGCATCCATGTCCTCATCAACGCCATGTCCATGTCCATGACCCTCACTCAGCCCCATTTCTCCAGTGTCTTTCCGGGCCTCAACGTGCCCGTCATTCAGGCCATGAGCAGCTCCAGTCCTCTTGCCGTGTGGAAGGAAAGCCCCCAGGGCATGTCCGTCATGGACGTGACCTTCCAGGCGGCCCAGCCCGAATTCGACGGCGCGCTCATCCATGTGCCCGTGGCCACGCGGGAGGAAGACAGGACAGACCCCGTGACGGGAGGGCTCATTCCCCGATGGCGCCCCCTGCGGGACCGGGTGGCTGCCTGCGTTTCCCTGGCTCTCAACTGGGCCCGGCTTCGCCGCAAGCCCAATGACCGGAAACGGGTCGCCATCGTGTTCCATCATTATCCTCCCCGCAATGACCGCATCGGGTGTGCCGCCGGCCTGGACAGCTTCGCGGGGGTGAAGCACCTCCTGGATGCCATGGATGAGGAAGGCTACCACCTCGAGAGGCTTTATGAAGATGGGGATGAGCTGGCGGGGGAAATGCTTCAGCGCATGACCTGCGACCGCCGGTGGCTCACCCCCGACCAGATGTTTCAGCGGGCGGAGGCTTTTGCGGACCGCCAGGCCTTTGAACCCTGGCATGATGGTCTGCCCGGAAACGTGCGGCGGAAGATGGCGGAGAGCTGGGGGCCAATGCCCGGTGATCTGTTCGTGCACGAGGACACCCTCTGTTTTGCGGGATTGCTCAACGGAAACGTCTTTCTCACGGTTCAGCCTCCCCGGGGGCAGCTGGAAAACCCGGAAGCCATCCTTCATGACCCGCACCTTCCTCCCACCCATCATTACCTGGCCCACTACCGGTGGATCAGGCACGTGTTCCAGGCGGACGCGGTCATCCATGTGGGAAAGCACGGCTCCTTGGAGTGGTTGCCCGGCAAAGCCCTGGGACTGAGCGAAGAATGCTATCCCGACCTCTCCATCATGGATCTGCCCAACATCTACCCCTACATCATCAACGACCCCAGCGAGGGCACTCAGGCCAAACGCCGGTCCTACTGCTGCATCGTGGATCACCTCACCCCCGCCTTCACCAACGCGGACCTCTATGAAGACCTGGCCCAGGTGGAACGCACCCTGGCCGAATATACGGAAGCCAGCCGCCAGGATCCTTCCAAGCTTCGCGTCCTTCAGGGGCTTTTGTGGGAGGCGGTGGAAGGGGCCGACCTGCACCGCGAGCTGGAGCTGACCCGGGAGGAGGCCCTGGGGGACATGGACCGTTTTCTGGAGCGGCTTCACACTCACCTTTCAGAGCTTTCCGACACCATGATCGGCGACGGCCTCCACGTGCTGGGCCAGCCTCCCCAGGGAGAGCGCCTGGTGGAGTTCCTCGTTCAGCTCACCCGCCTGGGCAATGGCCATGTGCCCTCCCTCCGCGAGGAAATCATGGCCGCCATGGGACACAACCATGACGACCTTTTGGCCTTCCGCGGAAAGGTCATGGGGGGAAGCGGAGGGAAAACGGGTGGACAGCTCATTGCCGAAGCCCATGAACACGCTGTGAAGCTTGTGAAAGCCCTGGCTCAAAAGGGGTTTCAGTCAGGGGCCGTGCCGCTGATCGTCAAGGAGCACTGGGGCACTTCCTTTCCCCGCCTGGAACGGGTGCTGCATTATGCGGCCACTGTTCTGGTGCCTCATATTCAACGCACCACGGAAGAAATCGACGCCTGCCTGAGGGCTCTCTCGGGCGGCTTCGTCCCTCCCGGACCTTCCGGCGCCCCCACCCGCGGGCAGGCGGACATTCTTCCCACGGGCAGGAATTTCTATTCCCTGGATCCGCGCATCATTCCCACGCCCGCCGCCTGGGAAACGGGCAAGGCGCTGGGAGACGCCCTCCTTCAGCGTTACCTGGAAGAGGAAGGGCGCTACCCGGAAAATGTGGGCATCGTTGTGTGGGGAGGCCCCACCATGCGCTCCCGGGGAGACGACATGGCACAAATCCTCTACCTCCTGGGAGTGAAGCCCCTGTGGCAGCCAAGCGGCGTGGTGAGCGGTCTTGAAATCATTCCCTTCAAGGAGCTGGGACGTCCCCGCGTGGATGTCACACCGCGTATTTCCGGCTTTTTTCGGGACGCCTTTCCCAACCTGGTCCAGCTTCTGGACGAGGCCGTGCGCATGGTGGCGGCCCTGGAGGAAAGGGAGGAGACGAATTTCATTCGGAGTCATGTGCTGGCAGACCGGGAACAGTACCGGCAGAACGGTTTGAGTGAGGAAGAAGCCTGGAGACTGGCCACTCTCCGTGTTTTTGGCTGTCCGCCGGGAACTTACGGAGCGGGTGTGGCGGAGCTGGTGGAATCCAGGCAATGGAAATCCCCCCAGGACCTCGGAAACGCCTACATCCGCTATTCGGCCCATGCCTACGGGCAGGGGCACTACGGAACGGAGACTCCGGAGACTTACCGCCGTCATCTCTCCCGCATGGACGTGACCGTCAAGAACGAGGATTCCCGGGAATACGACATGCTCTCGTGCACGGACTTCTACAATTATCACGGAGGACTCATCGCCGCCGCCGCGGCGGTTCGCGGAAGCCTTCCTTCATCCTACGTGGGAGACGCTTCGGACCCGAAACGCGTGAAGTTTCGAAGCACGCAGGAGGAAGCCCGTCATGTGCTCCGCTCGCGCCTCCTCAATCCCAGGTGGCTGGAAGGCATGAAGCGCCATGGATACAAGGGGGCGGGGGACATTTCCAAGGTCATGGACATCCTCCTGGGCTGGGATGCCACGGCGGACGTGATGGAGGACTGGATGTATGAACGGGTGGCGAAAAAGTACGCCCTGGACAGGGAAATGCAGCAGTGGCTCAAAAAGGTCAACCCCTATGCCCTGCAAAACATCCTCGACAAGCTCCTGGAAACCATGGAGCGGGGAATGTGGAAAGCTGACGAGGACATGCGCCGTCAGCTGGAGGAAAGCTACCTGGAAGTGGAGGGGGACATCGAGGAGGTGCAGGAGTCTTGGGAAACAATGCAAGGGTGAAAAGGGCACATTTGGAGGAGAGGGTGCAGGAGTGCTTCGGGGTGATGCGCTCCTCCTTCATGGCAGCGGGAAAGGGAACGGACGGGGCTTTCTGAAGGAGAAACAATCCGTTTCCCGATCACTTCAGACCATGGGGCTAAAGTCCTAATTTTTTTTGATGAACAAGGCATGTCAAGGGGAGGGAAAAAATGAGTTGGTGGCTTAAAGTTTTCGGGGTGTCTTTGGTTTTTTGTTTCGTGATTTCAAATTCTTTTGTGGGCATTGAGGGTGTTTCCGCAGGAAATTCACCGGCGGAGCACGGTGAAACGCAGGAAAGGGGGAGCACCGCAGAGGCCGAAGGTCATACTGCGGGAGGCGAAAGGCACCACATGGAACCTTTGGTGGTGACGGCCACGCGTGTGGAAACGCCCTTGTCCCAGATCACCAAGAGCGTCAGCGTGGTCACCGCTGAAGACCGGGATGCCCAGCAGAAATACTTTCTTCCCGACCTGCTCGATGGGGAGCCGGGGGTTTTCCTGAGACGATCCGGGGGCCCGGGACAGCATTCACAAATCAGCATTCGGGGCGCGGGTGCCCAGCACACCCAGTTTCAATACGATGGTTTTCCCCTCCGGGATGCGGCCCACACTCAAAGCACCTTCGGCCATTTCGTTCAGGAGCTCCACAGCGGCAGCAATCTGCAGCAGGTGGAAGTGCTCAGGGGATCTCAGAGCACCCTGTACGGTTCCCAGGCCATGGGGGGAGTCATCAACATACTGCCCGAAAGGTGGATGGAGGGATTCGGAGGTGAACTGCGGACGGAAGTGGGAGACTACACCACCTACCGTGTCAATGGGCGCCTCTATTACGGGGAGGACCGCTTCTACCTGGATGTCAATCCCCTGTTCGTGAGCACCCAGGGGCCCACCAACAGCGGTCCCGAAGGGTATGATTACGAAGCCTTCGGTTACACGGCGGGTGCCGGGTTTCGCATCACCCCCCACATGAGCATCGAGTACAGTTCCTTGTATTCCGATTCGGACCAGGCCTTGAGCAAAACCAATCCAGGCCTGGATGCCGACGGCAACCTGGTCACGACCATCGCCGACCGGGACAGGCGCCGTGACGGCCGGATGTTCCTCCACGGCCTCACATTTTCTCATTCCGTCTCCCCCCTTTGGGATTACACCCTCAAGGGCGCCTACAGCGAAACGGAACGCCATTATTCCTGGTCCCCCATAGATGGAGACCGGTCCCATTACGACGGATCGACGACCTACCTGGAAATGCAGCACAATCTGCATGTGCTGGACTGGCTCTCCTTCCTGGTGGGAGCCGATTACGAACTGTCCAAATATGACGGCCGGGAACCCAGGGACCCCTGGGGAGGAGATTACAGCCCTGTTTTCTACAAGCACGACTGGTATTCCTGGAACCTTTTCACCCAGGCCCGATTCAACTTTCTGGATGAATCCCTCCTCCTGGCCCTGGGGGGGCGCTTCAACGACCACGAAAAGTTCGATTCCAAGCTGGTGGGGGAAGCTTCCGCCGCCTACATCTTCAAAGATACGGGAACCCGGATTCACGGCACCGTGGGCACGGGATACCGAACCCCCTCCCTTTATGAAATCTACGGAGGATACCTCTGGAACGGGCAGCTGGTCACCATCGGCAACCCCGATTTGCAGCCCGAAGAGAGCATCAGTTATGAACTGGGAGTGGAGCAGCGGTTGCTGGGAGATGCGCTCACGGTGGGTGTCACCTGGTTCCGCACCGATTTCGACGACCTGATCATCTACGACGGCTTTCGCGACATGTACATGAACGCTTCCAGGGCCAAGACGCAGGGGGTGGAAACGTATGCCCATTTTCGCCCATGGGAATGGCTTCACCTGAACATGGCCTATACTTATGTGGATGCGCAATACAGGGATCGTCAGACGGACGATTGGACGAGAAGGGAATACCTGCCCCGCAACAAGGTGAGCGGAACGGCCACGGTGCGCTATCCCGAGGGCCTGACCACTTCCGTTCGGGCCACATGGCAGGGAGAAAAGATCGTACCCCTTTCCGATCCCGACTGGAACCGCGTGCGCTGGGAAGAACCCAGCGTGGTCACGGTGGATGCCGCCGTCTCCTACAGTTTCCTCGACAATTACGAGGCCTGGGTTCGAGTGGAGAATCTTTTTGACAAGGATTATTCCGAAGGGGGTTGGACCATGCCCGGCCGATGGATTTATGGGGGGCTGAAGTTGTCCTTTTAGTTCGAGCGTGCCTTTGCGGCCTTCCGCTGCAACGCGGTAGCGGTCAGCTACGGGCCGCAAAGGCATTGGTTTCATTGTCGCGGGCGGCTGGCTCAATAGAAAGGTATGGACGGGACACTTCCCGCCAAACCCGGGGTGATTCGTGACACTGGCTTCAAGTGCCACCGCAAAAGGGTTTATGGAATCGAGCGCCAGGCTCAGTTCCCGCCGGTCTTCCACTTGGGATTCCATTTCTGCACATCCCGGGCGGTCATGACGTCCACACTGGAGCCCTGGAATTCCTCGCGCGTTTCGCCCATCACTTCCTCCATGTCCCCTTCAATGAGGAGAGCCGCTTCCCGGACCTCTTCGAGAGTGTCGGGGTCGGGCTCCCACAGACCCCGGCTGTGAGCTTCCAGCAACCGGCGCGTCACCTCCTCAAGGGCGTAGGGGTTGCTCGACCGCAGCCACTCCAGGTTTTCCCGGTCCCCAATGTAGGTTTCCACCACCGAGTCGAACACCCATTTGTCCACCTGTCGGGTGACGGCGCTCCATTTGTAGAGATTGTTCACGCGGCTGGAAACACCCCCGGCGCCCTTGTAACCGTGCTCCTTCTGGTGCTCGATCCAGTTTTTGTTCAGCAGCTTCGCCCGGACGGAGGCGGAGATGTCGTCCTTCAAGTCGCGCACGGACAGGTCTCCCACGGCGTTGGTGTCTGCCCAGTACAGCCGGGCACGTTTCCCGCTCACGGTTTTGGCGGCCACGGACATGCCCCCCAGGCAGTTGCTGTACGATCCGCAGTCCATGAGGTCGTATTCGGGGGAATACTGACGCATGTAGGCCACGTCCAGGGTCTTGAGGTTCTGAGCGTAGATCTTGTGAGCCTCCATGCCCGACACTCTCCCAAAACGCCCGAAACGGTCGGAGCCGTAGGCGTATCCCCCCGAGTTCACATGGGCTTCGGCCAGGTCGTCTTCCGTTTCCCAGGCCGATGCGTCCAGGGCGAGCCCCACCCCCGTGCCGCTGGTGCCGGGAGCCGAAGAGAAGACGCGGAAGGTCGCCAGCCGCCACAGCTCTTGTTCCGACAGCCGCGTCCCCAGTTCCTTTTCCAGGTCCGCAAGGCGCTCACGGGTGTGCTTGCGGATGAAGTTCCGGTCCGCAGGCTC
>PXBG01000102.1 GCA_003566995.1 Syntrophobacteraceae bacterium | reverse complement strand
TCTCAAAATCCTTTTCATGTCCGGCTATACGGCTGATGTGATCGCTCATCACGGGATGCTCGAGGAAGGTGTAAAATTCATCCAGAAGCCATTCTCGATGAAAGACATGGCGGCCAAGGTACGCGAGGCCATTGACCAGAAGTGAAATTTTGTCAAACGGGGCTGAAGGCATATTTCCTACCTCTGTCCGCCTCTCCGATTTTTCTTTTGCCATGAACCTCAATGCATCCCAGCCACATCCTTTGAGAGGAAGTGAACCCCTGCCCAGGCAGGCCACCGGCCTTCCAGACAGGAACCGACAATGGAGGGGTTTCCCAGGCAATGGTACCTTTGGACCAGGAGATTCCACAGTCCTTCATGATCCCCGATCCAGAGCCTCCAGGATCTTGGCAGCCAGGGCATTCATTGAAAACGGCTTCTGGATGAAGTGCACACCCGCGTCCAGCACGCCGTGGTGGGCGATAACATCGGCGGTATAGCCCGACATGAACAGGCGGCTGATTTCGGGAAAGATGGATATAATGTTTCTTGCCAGATCGCGGCCGTTCATCTCCGGCATGATCACATCCGTTATGAGCAGGTCGATTTGCCCCTCGTACTCACGGGCCAGGCGGATCGCCTCCCCCGGCGTGGAGGCAGCGATCACTGTATAGCCCAATCCTTCCAGCATGAGTGTGGTCATCTTCAGAATAGCCGATTCGTCTTCCACCAGCAGGATGACCTGGCGGTTTGCCTCCGGCGGCGCAGCCTGTTTCTGTTCAGTCTTTGGGGCCGTTTTTTCCGCATGCTGCGGCAGGTAGATTTTGAAGGTTGTCCCGTGCCCCGGCTCACTGTAGACATCTATGAATCCTTTGTTCTGCCTGACTATGCCGTCCACTGTAGACAACCCCAGGCCGGTGCCCTTGCCCACACCTTTGGTGGTGAAAAAGGGCTCGAACAGTTGGCCAAGGACCTCGGTGTCCATGCCGCAACCGTTATCACTCACTGCCAGCATGACAAATTCGCCGGGCACAGACTCAGCATGCTTTGCAAAATGGGCTTCATCAAGGCAGACATTGTCCGTCTCGACGGTTATCTTGCCAGCCCCCGCAATGGCGTCCCGTGCGTTGACGCACAGATTGACCAGTATCTGATCAACCTGCGCAGGATCGATGAAAACGGGGTAGAGATTGTCCCCCGGCCGCCAGATCAAGTGGATGTCCTCCCCGATGAGGCGCAGTAACATTTCAAGCATGCCCTCAACCGTCTCGTTGATGTCAACTGCCTTGGGCGCTACCGTTTGCCTGCGGGCGAAGGCCAGGAGCTGTCGGGTCAGGTCGGCAGAACGTGTGGCGGCCTTCTGAATCTCGAACAAGTTGTTGCGCAATTGGTCATTGCCCCCGGCTTCTTCCATGGCCATCTCGGTTCCACCCAAAATGACCGTCAACATGTTGTTGAAGTCATGCGCAACACCTCCGGCGAGCCGACCGACGGCTTCCATTTTCTGGGCCTGGATGAGTTGAGTCTGGAGTTTTTCCCGCTCCTCTTCAGCCCGCTTGCGCTCGGTGATGACCTCGGTGTAAACTATAATTCCTCCAACCGAACCATCCTGGTCATACCAGGGGCGGCATTCCCAACGGGTCCATTCAACAGATCCGTCCTCACGGAAATAAGGATCTTCCTCAGCACTTAATACTTCTCCTGCAAGCGCCCTCTGGTGAGCATCCCTCCATTTTTGAGGCAAATCCGGGAACACCTCATAATGATGTTTACCGACAATATCTTTTTCTTTGACCTTGTACTCGCGAAGATATTGCTGACTGACATATATGTAATTCAGGTTCCGGTCATGAACAGCAACAGCACTTCGCATATGTTCGACAATATACTGGAATAAGTCGTATGAGTGCCTCAACATCTCTTCAGCCCGCTTGCGCTCGGTGATGTCGTGCACCATGCCGATGGAACGGATCACTGCGCCCACGTCATCGAACTCGTGGATATATTGCTCATGAACAAAACGTTCTTCACCGGTGTCCTTCCTGATGATCCGGTGTTCAATCTCATAGCCGTCATGCTTTTCCCGCACCGAACGGGTATATGCCGCGTCCACTGCGGCCCGGTCGTCGGGGTGGACAAAGCTGAGAAAAACCTCATAGGTGGCTTCAAACTCCTGCGGGACGCAGCCGAAAATCCGGTAGACCTCGTCTGACCAGTGCAAGCGGTTTGCGGGCACATCCAGTTTCCAGCTGCCGAGATGTGCGATCTGCTGCGAACGCGCCAGCAACTCAACGTTTTCCCGGAGTGCCACCTCCGCCCGGCTGCGCCCCATGGCTACGGCCAGCAGATGGGCCATGAGAGAAAGCATTTCAATTTCCTGCTCCAACCAGGACCGGGGTTTACGCACCGCATCAAAACCCATGAAACCAATCAAATGGCCTCGCTCATCGATCATGGGCAGGCAAACCAGTGACTGAATCCCCTGTGAGCTGAACTCCTCGCGTTCTTGCTGTGCCTCGAGTGGGAGATCGCTCACTGCCGGTATGAGTACTGGCTTATTTTGAGCGATCTTTTCCTTCCACCAGGGCATCGTATCGGTCGGCACATTCTGTATACGTTCGATCTGTGGTTCGATGCCCTCGGCACACCACTCGTGCGTATTGCTCATCCAGGCCAGATTCTCCGAGAAACAGAACAGATAACCTCGATCAACACCCAGCATCGTCCCCAGCTTTTGCAAGGTAGAGGCAATTATCTTGTCTTGATTATCCGCCCTGAGCGTCACCAGTTGCGCTGTCACCTCCCCCACTGCGTGACTGAAAGGGTGTTGATAATCCATGAGCCATTCCTCGTTTGGGGTGTGAGCCATATAATGGTTCTCTTTCTTGTGTCCTCAAAGCCTGCATCCCTGAAGACGATCATCACCCTGTTCCTTTTATAGAATATCAATGAGCTTCCCACAATTTTATTCCGACAACTCTTGCAGTCGCTCTTGGGGCCGAAGTGGCAATCCTCCCCGAACACGACCACTCAAAAAACATACCCCATATTTTAATCCAAAATCTGTTTTTGCGAGCTAATCCATGTCCTTGAATTTTTTTGTTTTAAATTGCCTCAGGATGGCGCGATTTTAGGTTTTTTCTACGATTTTGCGTGTTTGGAGCATTTTGGTGGCAAGCCATGATAGTGTTTTTGGCTGGAGCCAGTTGCCGGTTTGAGCTGTGGGGAGGCAAGGGTAATATTGCTCCATTATCATCTTCATGCTTGGGGGGCAGGTCTTGTTTTTGGGGTTTTTGACCGGTGGCGATTGCCTCAGGGGAGTTTTGGCAGTTTGACATGGAAAGACTTCAGGCTTGTATTCCCATTGCTGGAGATCAGTCCACACTTTGGGGTTGGTACTTCCCTCGGGCGGGGGGGGCAGACCACAATTGAGATCAACCAGAGATGATGGTGGGCACAAGCCTTCATTAGAGAAGTAGCACCCAAAAGGGACCCAATGAATCAGGGGAGTCCAAGAAGAGCACATGCATCTAAGCCCACATGGAGGGAGCAGTGTCAGAGGAGAAGCCAGAAAAGAAAGAACTGGCCATGCAGAAAATTTTGACATGGCTTTGCAGTAAGCCCGAGAAGGCGGAATTGCTGGGAAGATTGGTCCGCGAACACGGGGAAGAGGGGCTTGTGCAGCTGGTGGATGAACATGAGTCCCGGAAAAGTGGCGAAGATTAAACAGATCGGCGCCTCCGATGACAGAGTGAAGGCTTTTTGTCATGAGGCAATGGTGGCCATTTTCAAATGGTGGTTTTTTGGTGGCCAAAATGGAAACCAACGAAAAATGGGCTAGCCTTATTCCGGCTAACCCCTTGATTTTACTGGAGCCGACGAAGGGATTTGAACCCTTGGCCTGCTGATTACGAATCAGCTGCTCTACCCCTGAGCTACGTCGGCGCGAGAATGAGTAGGCTTATAGCACGCTGTTTTGAAGGGCGTCAAGCTCAAAGCCCTTCTTCATAAGTCAGGCCTCTGTCTCCAACATGATCCCGCCTTCGCGGGAATGACGTGAAGGGGATTTTATTCAAGGTGGAAAAGCTCAGGTCAACAGCATTGCCCCCCAAGCACGGGGGGACAAAAGAATGCCGAGCTGGGGCTCGGCGGTCCCAGGTGAGGGTTTGTGGATTTCAGGGGGTGCTTGGCAGCCGGGGTTGACTGATTCAGGCCATTATAAAACGTTTCGGGGAATAACTTCTGTTTCTGTGGAGAGGGGGACAGGTTTGCAGCGAAAACCAGCTCTCCCCCTTCATGTGGGCCTGGCCCTACAGATAAACGGCTTTGCGCTCGGCAGGAAACTTTTCAAGGGCATATCTCAGCATGGTTCGCGGCATGATGCGGCAATGAGACTCCAGGAACGCCTCCAGCAGGGCCGCATCTTTTTTCCCCACCTCCCTCAGCATCCAGCCCGTGGCCTTTTGGATCAGGTCCTCCCGGTCCTGAATCAGTTTCCTGGCAATGGCCAGGGTGGTTTCCAGATGGTTTCGCCGTATAAAATGAAAAGTGGCGACGATGGCGATCCGCCGGGTCCAGAGTACGGAAGACTCCGCCCACTCATGCAGGAGAGGAATGCTTGAGGGTTCGTGATCATGCAGGTACCGGCCAACCACATGGGGCGCGGAAAGGTCCACCAGGTCCCAGTTGTTGATCCGCTCCCGGTCCATGGCCCAACGGTAGGTATCGAAAACATCCCGTTTTGATGTGCCGGCACGCATGCCGTTTCCGCCTCGGGACTCCATGGCCTTCACCAGAAGGATGAGACCGCTCAGGCGAATCTCATGGCAGGGAGAGAGCAGCAGTTCCTTGATTTCATCCAGGGGAAGTCCATGGTACGGCCGGACCAGAAAGCGGACTCTCGGCACCCTGATCCCCAGAAAAACGTCCCCATGTCCGTACTGGCCGGAAGCCGTTTTGAAAAACCGGCGCAGATGGGCAGCCTGCTTCGCATCGGCCTCTGCTTTCAGAACTTGCTCCAAATGACTTGCAAGGAACGGGTTTTCCATTGCAGGTTCATCCATGGACAGCTGTTGTCCTATCCCCTGAAACGGCGGAAACCGCGTTGAAATGAACTTCATTTTTCCCCAAAGAGACGATTGCCGATCAGTTCTTCCGCCGTTCTATCCGCCAGGGAAAGAACATCTTGGCGACTTTCCACCTCACCCGGCCCTCCCACACCGCAGGCCCTGATGAAACGGGTTTCCGTGAAACCAAAAGATCTGAAAAAATAATCGAACTTGGGAAAAATGTTTGTGAAACTGCCCTCGTCGGGATTGGCCTGAGCCAGGATGAGCACAAACTTCTTTCCCGGCTTGAGGCGGGATTTCACGGGATTGGTGATGAAATCGGGCACCAGGTAGGAAAAGGTCCGGTCCAGAAAACCCTTCGTCTGCGCCGAAACGTCCCAGAAATAAACGGGGGAGGCAAGCACCACCACATCCGCTTCCCGAACGGCATTCAGCACCGGGGTGAGATCATCTTCCAGGACGCACCGGTCCAGCTTTGTCTTGCAGATCATGCACCCCTGGCAACCCTGGTATTGGAGGTCGTTGAGCACATGCGTTTCCACCTCTCCTCCACGCCTCTGAGCGGTCTCACAAAACCTTCCCGCGAGAATGGAGCTGTTGGCATTGGCTCGAGGACTTCCAAGCACACAAGCGACTTTCATGGAATCTCCTTGCAGGGAATGAAACGCACGATCTCTCGTGCTCTCCATTCCTATCCAGCGATTTGTCACGGCACCCCTTGCCGGCAAAACCGCCTTTCTCTCTCCAGCCGTGAAAAGATGCACTCCATCCAGCCCATTCCGCCGCTGGTTCAATCCCCTTTGCGGAGCAACAGGAGGGAATGGCCCTGAACTTCCAGTTGACTCTCCGCCTCCAGCACTTCCTTTTCGTCCAGCCAACCCGCCGCCGTGTCCAGTATTTTTTCCCATTTTTCCGCCCAAAGCCCTGAAGGAAGGGTGAAGGAGAGAGGCTCATGGTGCGCGTTGAAAATGAGGTAAAAGCTGTCATCGACGATTCGGTCTCCCTCAGGAGTAGGGTCGGGAATGGCTTCCCCGTTGAGGAAAATTCCCAGGGACTTGGCATAACCCTCACCCCAGTTTTCCTCGGCCATCTGGTCCCCCTCCAGGGTGAACCAGGCGATGTCTTTCACATCGGTGCCGTGAATGGCCCGCCCCTGAAACCATCGCCGCCGCCGGAAAACGGGATGGTCGTGGCGGAAGTGGATGAGACGGCGGCAGAACTCCATGAGTTCCCGGTCTGCGCTTTCCCAGTCAAACCATGAAATCTCATTGTCCTGGCAATAGCCGTTGTTGTTTCCCTGCTGAGTGCGGCCCATTTCATCGCCTCCCAGGAGCATGGGCACTCCCTGGGAAAGGAAGAGGGTGGCCAGAAAGTTCCGTTTCTGACGAGCCCTCAGGGCATTGACTTCCGGATCGTCCGTGGGCCCTTCGGCACCACAGTTCCAGGAGCGGTTGTGGCTTTCCCCGTCCTGATTGTCCTCCCCGTTGGCTTCGTTGTGCTTCTCGTTGTACGACACCAGGTCGTTGAGGGTGAAGCCGTCGTGGGCCGTGACAAAATTGATGCTCGCATTGGGCCGGCGGCTGGTGGATTCGTAAAGGTCTGAGCTTCCCGTGAAACGAGCGGCAAATTCCCCCAGTGTCTGGTCTTCCCCCCGCCAAAAGTCCCGCACCGTGTCCCTGTATTTGCCATTCCACTCAGACCAGAGGGGCGGGAAATTCCCCACCTGGTAACCCCCTTCCCCGACATCCCAGGGCTCGGCAATGAGCTTCACCTGGCTGATGACCGGATCCTGCTGAATGATGTCGAAAAAGGCGGAAAGGCGGTCCACATCGTGCAACTCCCGTGCGAGGGTGGAAGCCAGGTCAGAGCGAAAACCATCCACATGCATTTCCAG
>PXBG01000159.1 GCA_003566995.1 Syntrophobacteraceae bacterium | reverse complement strand
TTTTTCATGCTGAACAGCCCCTTCACGTTCAGCATGAATAAAAGCCCCTTCACGTCATTCCCGCGGAGGCGGGAATCCAGTATTTTCAAAATCCTTCGGACCCCCACCTTCGCGGGGGTGAGAGGACAGGGCCATTCACAAAAGAGCGATACAAAACCTGCTTGAATCAGCAGCGGTGAGGGGCCCGGTGACGGGTTCGATTCTGGAGAAAGATGAGCAGGAAAAACAGAAGGAGGAAAAAATGTTCAGGATACGCCGGGCTCTCATGAGTGTCACGGACAAGTCGGGACTGGTGGAATTTGCCCGGGGGCTCAGCAACTTCGACGTGCACATCCTTTCCACGGGGGGCACAGCCAGGCTTTTGGGGGAAAACAGCATTTCCCTGACGGAAGTTTCTGATTTCACGGGTTTTCCCGAGATGCTGGACGGAAGAGTGAAAACCCTTCATCCCAAAATCCACGGGGGCATCCTGGGAATACGCGACAATCCCGACCATGTGCAAACCATGGCCGCTCACGGCATTGAGGCCATAGACATGGTGGTGGTCAATCTGTACGCCTTCGCCAAGACCGTGGCCAATCCCCGATGCACTCTGGAAGAGGCCATTGAAAACATCGACATCGGCGGTCCCGCCATGATTCGCGCTGCGGCCAAGAATTGCAGGCATGTGGCTGTGGTGACGGATCCTCAGGACTACGAGGCCATCCTGCAGGAGATGAAGGAGTCCCAGGGGCACATATCCCCCAAAACAAGCCTCAAACTGGCCTGCAAGGCCTTTTGTCTCACCCATGAGTACGATGGGAACATTTGCGGGTATCTGCAGAAAGCGACGGCATCATGAAAGTACTGGTCATCGGCAGTGGCGGAAGGGACCACACCATTGCCTGGAAGTTTTCACAAAGTCCCCGGGTGAAGCAGGTTTTTGTGGCTCACGGCAATGCGGGAATGGAAGCGCACGCCCGGTGCGTCAATGCAAAAACCATCGGGGAAATGGCCGATTTTGCCACCCGGGAGAAAATCGACCTGACCTTTGTGGGTCCGGAAAAGCCTCTCTCAGCAGGCATCGTCGACCTTTTTCAGTCCCGCGGCCTTCCCATCGTGGGGCCCAGCCAAAGGGCAAGCCTTCTGGAATCGAGCAAATGCGACACCAAGGTGCTTCTGCAGGAGTTGTCCATACCCGTTCCTGACTTCGCCGTTTTTTCCGATCCCGGGGAAGCACGGAAGCACGTGCGCCAGGCGGGATACCCCGTGGTGGTGAAAGCGGATGGCCTGGCCGCGGGCAAGGGGGCCCTGGTCTGTGACGGGGTGAAAGACGCGGAGGAAGCCATCGACAGCATCATGGTGCAAAGGGTCTTCGGTGAAGCGGGTGACCGCGTGGACATCGAAAGGCGCCTCTACGGCAGGGAACTCTCTTTTTTCTGCTTCACCGACGGTTACCACGTGTTGCCCATGGTGGCGGCACAGGACTACAAGCGTGCCGGGGACAACGATGAAGGCAAAAACACGGGGGGCATGGGCTCCTATTCCCCTCACCCCTGGCTCACGGACGCCCTGGTCCAAACCATCATGACCCGTGTGGCCGAACCCCTCATCAGGGGCTGCCGGGAAAAATACGGTTTCCTCTACCAGGGAATCCTTTACCTGGGACTCATGCTCACGGAGGAAAACAACGAAATCGTTCCACGTGTCCTGGAAATCAACATTCGCCTGGGAGACCCGGAGGCGCAGGTGATCCTTCCTCGCCTGGACACAGACCTGGTGGATGTGTGCGAAGCCATTCTCACGGGAAAACTGCAGGACATGCAGCTCAAGTGGGATCCCCGCTACAGGCTGTGCCTCATCGCCGTCAGCGGGCGCACAAAGGGCAAGAAAGGCTGGTACAAAGGCTATCCCGACCGCTACAAAATAGGGCTGCCCATTGAGGGGGTGGACCAGGTCGATCCTTCCTGTCTCGTTTTTCACTCGGGCACGGGATGGAATGCCAGGGGGCAGCTGGAAACCACGGGAGGCCGCGTCCTTTGCCTGGTGAGTTCCGGGGACACATTGAGCGAGGCCCGGGAAACGGCCTACAGAGAAATGAAAAAGATCCACTTTGAAGGAATGTATTACCGAAGCGACATCGGCATTCAGTGAGCTCCATTCAAACCAACACAAGGAAAAATCAATGGCCTCAAACAATGAAAACCCTCTGGTCGGCATTCTCATGGGAAGCGATTCGGACCTGCCCGTCATGGAAGAAGCCTTCAAGGCTCTCGATTCTTTTGGTGTGCCCTACGAAGTTCACATTCTGTCGGCTCACCGCTGCCCTGCAGCCACCTCTCAATACGCCGCAAAGGCCAGGGAGAGAGGAATCAAGGTCATCATGGCCGCAGCGGGCATGGCAGCCCACCTGGGGGGTGTGGTGGCGGCGGAAACCATCCTGCCCGTCATCGGCGTTCCCATAGACGCCTCCCCCCTTGGAGGCTTGGACTCCCTTCTTTCCATCGTTCAGATGCCTCCGGGCATTCCCGTGGCCACCATGGCCATCGGCAAGGCGGGAGCGCGCAACGGAGCTTTGCTGGCCGTCCAGATGCTTGCCCTTCAGGATGCGGCATTGACCGAAAAACTTCTGGATCACAAGAAAAAAATGGCCGAGGAAGTGGTCGTCAACCGCAACAGGAAACTAGAGGAATACCTGGCCCGAAGAAAGTCCTGATTTTTGAGCAGCCTTCAAAACAAAACCTTCCGATGGAGGGTGGACCCCTTCCATCCCTGCCGCGAGACCCTGGTCCAGGCCGCTTCCGTCATTCAGAGGGGAGGGATACTCATTTACCCCACCGAAACCTTTTACGGCCTGGGAGGGGATCCATTCAGCGAATTTGCAGTGAAGCGCATCTACGCGATCAAGGAAAGGGATATGAAAAAACCCCTTCCCCTGATCGCGGACTGCCTGGAGTCCGTGAAAAGAGTGGTCCAGGAATGGCCCCCGGAGGCGTCTCACCTGGCGCAGGAGTTCTGGCCCGGGCCTCTCACGCTCATTCTTCCCCTGGGTGGCCCTTTTCCTTCCACCCTTCACGGCGGGTCGGGCAACATAGCCCTTCGGGTGTCCTCCCATCCCCTCGCAAGAGCCCTGGCCACCCTTTCGGGAGGGTGGATCATTTCCACCAGCGCCAACAAAACGGGAGAACCGCCATTTTCCGACCTTCTGGACTTGCCGACTCAAATGGAAAACATGGTGGACGGCATCCTGGACGGCGGCCCCCTGCCCGGAGAGCGGCCCTCAACCATCGTGGACCTGTCCTGCTCCGTTCCAAGGCTCCTGAGGGAGGGTGCCATACCCCGGGAAAAAATTTTGAGGGCCCTTGACTTCCAAAGGGTTGTACCCCGGGCTCCATGAGAGTACACTTCTTCATCTAAAATGCATGTTCAGACATCCTCCGGCGTTATGGCGCCTTCACAGAAAATACAAAAACAGAGTCGGAAACGTGTTGAAGATTTCATTGCTCGCTTTCTTTTTCATTTCAATCATTGCCATGTCATCCCTTTACGGGCTTTCCAGAAGATGGAAACGGCTCGCATCCCGGGGTTCCAGAGTTCTCCTCACGGGGGGCGGAACGGGCGGCCATGTGAATCCTGCCCTGGCCATCGCCGAAGGCATTCGAAACCGGGAGCCGGAAACGAAGTTTCTGTATGTGGGCGTGAAAGGAAAAGCTGAAAGCGTCATCGTGAGACGGGCCGGTTATCCTTTGCGCTTTGTCCTCTCTCAGGGATTTCCCGGGCTTCGCCCCTCTCCGTCCACTTTGTTGTTCCTGCTCAAGGTTTCGGCGGGAGTTTTCCAGTCCCTGATCCTTCTTTTATGGTTTTCTCCCCGATGGGTGGTGGCCACGGGAGGATATGTGAGCGCGCCCGTCATTGTTGCGGCCCTCATTCTCAAGAACCTGCGCATCGGACACACCCGTATCTTTCTTCACGAGCAGAACAGCATTCCCGGTCAGCTGAACGCTTTGCTGGGCCGTTGGGTGGACCGGGTGCTCCTGACTTTTTCCCAGACGCTCTCTTTTTTCCCGAAAAACGGAGTGCTGGTGGGATATCCCATACGAGGCTCCATCACCCGGAAACCCAGGGAAGAGGCTCAAAAAAATCTTCCCTTTCAGGTGCCCGAGGACCGCCAGGTGGTTTTCGCATTTGGAGGTTCCCAGGGAGCGCGCACCATCAACCGGGCCGTCGTGGACTCACTTCGATTCCTCATTCCCCACCGCCACAGAGTGTTCATCATCCATGGAACGGGGCTCAACAAGTCCTCCGGTTACGACGCCTCCAAAGACACGGAAAATCGCCTCAAAAAGGCCTACAGCCCGGAAGAGCTGGACCTCATCGCAGACTTTTACGTGCGGCAGGACTATTTTCACAACATCGGCGACGTCTACTCCATGAGTGACCTCATGGTGTGCCGCAGCGGGGCGGGAAGCCTCAATGAAATTTCCCGCCTGGGCAAACCGGCCATCCTCGTCCCCAAGGCCAATCTTCCCGGAGACCACCAGGTCATGAATGCGCGGGCCATGAAACATGCGGGGGCAGCCGAGATCCTCTATGAAGACACCATTGTGGAAGAAGGCGTGGTGCTGGAGAAACTGGAAGGGCGATTTCTTGCCGATCGCATCATGCGCCTTCTTCAGGACAGGGACCGTTTGGAGCAAATGGCCCGGTGCAGCGGGACCTTCCTGAGACGCCACGCGGTGGAACGCATTCTCAGCGAAATGTACGGGGACCGTGCCTACAACAACGGATCGGGCTTCCACGCCCTTCCTTTCAAACCCCTCCTCACCAACGGGCAGCTCCTTTCCTTTCTCAGCCAGGCTCAAACGCGGAATCCTTCCAACTACGATCCGGGCAACCTTCTGGATGACCCCGACGACCTGGTGTATTACCGGCACCGGGCGGCGGGACTTCTGAGCCACAATGCCTGGCAGGACCGGAACCTGGGAGTCAAGCTCATCGGACTCACTTTGTATGACGAGAAGATTCCCACGCTTCTTCACATGCTCGCCGATCGAACGCCCGTTTCCCGATTCCAGGAGTTTTTTGGGGGGGACTTTCAGCAGGTTGGATTCATCCGCCGCAATGTTTTGCAGGCTCTGCGCATTCTCAACCGCTTCGACCCCGAGGTGGAAAAACACCTTTTCATAGCCCTGGAGGACCCCTACTTTGAGGTCCGCTCCCAAGCCTGCGTCACCGCCTCCCATTTCGGTTTCTTTCTGTCGGGCCAGGAATGGTGGTTTCATGCCCTGGAAAAGAGGCTCAAGGATCCATGCTTTGAGGTGGTGATCGAAGCGGCCTTGGCCATCGGAGAGATGGGAACGGATTCTTCGGCCCTGGAAATCCTTCTGCAAATGAGGGAATCACACTACTGGCAGGTGAGAAATGCATCACTGAAAGGGATTCAAAGACTCCTGCAGAGGAAAATCGTTCATCCTTCCCGTGAACTGCTCACGGAAGCGGGCAGTTTCATTTTGACCTCCACGGACTTTCGGCCTCATTTCGCCATCAAGGAAACGTACAATAACCTCCGGAAGCACTGCCTGGATCAACTCCACGGTGAGCGTCCCGCCCAGGAAGCACGCCTCCTGGTGGAACGCGCAGCGAGAAAACACTCATCATGATCTTTGAAATCAGCAATTACCTCCTGAACATTTCCGATGCTTTTTCCTTTCTCCGCCTGGTGAACTACATCACCTTCCGTTCCATCATGGCCGCCCTGACCGCAGTGGCTTTCCTCCTGATCTTCAGCCGCCATTTCATTCTTTTCGTTCACAGGCAATCTCTCCTGGACCAGGTGCGGGAAACGGGCATCGATTCAGCCTTTGACAAGAGGGGCACCCCCACCATGGGCGGCTTGCTCATCATTGGAGCCGTCCTCTTTTCCATGCTCCTGTGGGGCAACTGGAAAAACCCTTTTCTCCTGTGTTCCGTAGCGGGCATGCTCTGGTTCGGTCTTCTGGGCCTGTGGGATGACCTCTACAAGGTAAAAATGAAAAGCGGGGACAAGGGCATGTCCGAACGACGAAAGCTTCTTCTGCAGGGTCTTTTCGCGGGAGTTTTCGCCTGGATCGCAGCGGGTCCTTTTTCGCCCCTCGGGCCCGAACTGGCCACCCAACTCTACATCCCCTTCTACAAGCACCCTCTCCTGGATCTGGGCCCTTACCTCTACGGAGCCTTCATTTTCCTTTTCGTCCTTTTTGTGTGCAATGCCGTCAACATCACAGACGGACTGGACGGACTGGCCATCACCCCTTCCATTTTCGTGGTGGGAGTGCTGGGGATCTTTGCATACGTGGAAGGCAACCGCATTCATTCCGCCTACCTCCATTATCCTTTCATCAGGGATGCGGGAGAACTGACCATTTTCACCGCAGCCTTTGTGGGTGCCGGCCTGGGTTTCCTCTGGTACAATGCCTATCCGGCCCAGATTTTCATGGGAGACACGGGTTCCCTGGCCATTGGAGGGACCATGGCCGTGGTTTCCGTCCTCCTCAAACAGGAAATGCTCTTTCCCCTCCTGGGAGGACTTTTTCTGGTGGAAGCGCTCACCAGCCAGGTTCAGGATAAGATCGGCGTGAGATGGCTGGGGCGACGTGTCTTCTACAGGGCTCCCCTTCACCACAATCTTCAGCACAAGGGAATCGCCGAAACCAAAGTGGTCATTCGACTGTGGATTCTGTCGGGCATTCTGGCCCTGATCGCTCTTGCGACGCTGAAACTTCGTTGAGGATGAACAGGAGTTCATCCCGCAAGCTTCCCGGGGCAAAGGGCCATGCTGCTTCCTTAAGCGGTCTCACTCCGTGGAAGCAATGCTGTTGACTTAAATTGTCTCAACCAGTGCAAGAAAACCTTTACGTCATTCCCGCAAAGGCGGGAATCCAGTATTTCAAGAACCTTATGGACCCCCGCCTTCTCGGGGGTGACGAAGCAAGGCAGCATCCAATCCCTCAAATCAAAAGAACAGGGGCGGAACGGTCCCGGGAATGCACGGGAA
>PXBG01000002.1 GCA_003566995.1 Syntrophobacteraceae bacterium | reverse complement strand
TGCGGGAGATCCGCATGTCCGGTTCGGAGGGAGGGGCGGTGCAAACCAATGCACCGTTCCTACCCCTATAGTCTTTTCAAGGCCTTCCAGACCCCCCGCTTTCATGGTGGTCACGGGAGTGGGCAACATACAATCCGTTAAGCCAACGACATTGACAAAACCGGTTCCCACCCTGCATCGCTCATTTGCCGCCCCATTTGCATCATTTTCCCCGCACGGCAATACAATGCCCCCGGCGCAAAGGAAAACAACGAGTCACCACAACATTGTGACACCCCGTCATTTCCGAAGATTGGCCCACCCCCCGTCATTCCCGCGAAGGCGGGAATCCAGGGTTCATCCCCTTTGACTGCGCCAGGCTTTCACGGAAACGGAAATGATGAGGAAGCCTGTCAGACCGGACCTCCTGCCACCAACAGCATGTGAGGCGACTCCCTGAATCACTGACCCTCGCCCATCACACATGGTTCCGCAGTTTCAGCTCCAGGGGATGGGGGTGAAGGTAAAACTGTTCCTTGAGGTAGGGCTGGTTGTATTTCCTCACGTAGTGGTTGATGAGGGTGATGGGCACGATGAGGGGCACGTGTCCTTTGCGGTAGCTGTCAAAAATTTCCAGGAGTTCGGCTTTTTCGTCCCCCGTAAGATTCTTCTTGAAGTATCCCATGAGGTGGGTCAGCACATTGCTGTTTTTGGCCACACTGGCCTTTAACTTGAGCCCTTCAAGGAGCAGGGCTTCATAGGTGGCGTAGAGTTCCCCGGGAGGATGCTTTTTGGCATCGGCCACCAGCTTTCCCATTTCCCGGTAATGTTTGGGACTGTGGGCCATCATGAGGAGCTTGTGCCGCGTGTGGAATTCCACCAGGCGGCCAAGGGAGGGTTTCTCGGCCAGGATTTCCCTCCACCTTTTCATGGCGAAAAGGCGTTCGATGAAGTTTTCCCGAAGGAGGGGATCGTGAAGGCGTCCGTCTTCTTCCACGGGCAGGAGAGGAAAATGCTCCATGAAAGCTCTCGCAAACAAGCCCACCCCCTTGTTGGAGGGCATTCCCTTGTCATCGTAGACGCGCACCCGCTCCATGCCGCTGCTGGGCGACTTGCTCTTGAAGACAAAACCGCACAGCCCTTCTTTTTCCAGTTCCGCCACCCGGTTCCTGGCCCACTGGTTCATGCCTTCCGTGTGATCCACCTGGGTGCGCGTGGTGACCAGCCTCGGTGTGTCCGCATCGCCCACCAGCCGGAGGGATTCACGGGGAATGCCCAGCCCGTATTCGACCTCGGGGCAAACGGGCACAAATTCCACGAACTTGCCCAGGGTTTCCGTGATGAAGCGGTCGTGCTTGTGGCCTCCGTCAAAACGAACTTCCTGGCCCAGCAAGCAAGCGCTGATTCCCAGTCTGATGCCGTTTTCCATGTCGCCCCCTTCCTCAAAAAGAGTAAAAATGGTTGTGCAGTGCCAGTTCCGGCGCAGGTGCCTGCTTTCATGGATATGGTGAAGCCTCATCCACTATAACCATCCTTTTTCCTGCGCTCAAAATTTTTTCCTGCGCAAATCCGTCCTTCCATCGTTCAAAAGCTCTGCAAATGCTTCCACAAAAATCCTTCAGCTGATAAGATTCCCATAAGCTTTCTTCTTGCCGGTAGATGGAACTCCATTGAAGGACTGTCCGCAAAAATCCAATTGTTTTCGCCGCCAAATGGCCCTCGAGGAGAAACCAAGTGGAAAATAAGATACTGGTGGCCGTGGATGGCTCCAAAAAAGGATTTGAGACCGTTTCCATTTTGGGAGGTTTTCTGAGAGAGCAATCCCGGGTGGGAATCGTGCTTTTCCATTGTGTCCATCAACTGGCCGCACGGGAAGAAGATTTGTGCACGAACATGTACGAATCCTGCAAGCTGTCCCTTGCCGACCAGGAAAAAGTGGGCCATGAGATCCTGAACGAAGCGGTCAAACGCCTGCAGGCAGCGGGCTTTCCCGGGGAACGGGTGGAAGCGAGGCTGAAGACCGATTCCCTGGATCCCGCCCTGGACATCATCGCTGAAGCAGAGCAAGGAAATTATGAAACCATCGCCGTTGGCCGCCGGGGACGGGGAAACCTGGAAACCCTCCTGCTGGGAAGCGTTTCAGGAAAAGTGGCCCATTATGCTCCCAAACACACCGTCTGGGTGGTGGACACACCCGTTTTTGAAAACAACAAGGTTCTCATCGCCATGGAAGGGGCACCCGACTCCCTGGAACTGGTGCGCTACGCGGCGGATGTCCTGGGTCCCATTCCCCGGCTTGAATACACTTTCCTCCACCTCATGCCGTCGGTGCCTCCCACATTCTGGGACGATGGACACATTCTCAGCCCCGACGAAGAAAAAGATCCCCGTTCGCGCCTGGAACAATGGCGCACCGAATGGACCACCAACGTGAGGGAATTCATGTCCCGGGGGCGTTTGCAGCTTGTGGAAAAGGGTGTTCCCGAGGACAACATTCGAACGCTGATCCTGCCCACGCGCCAGGGAGTGGCCAGAGACCTTCTCCAGGCGATGGAGGAAGACCGGTTCAAACTGGTCTTCATGGGGAAAAAGAGCCTGCACGAGCGCAAGCCTTTTCTCATGGGAAGCCACTCCAACAAGATCCTTCAGGCGGCCAAGGGCATCATTTTGTGCCTCGTGGATTTCTAGGGGACAATTCCGCGCCTATCGCCTGTCCTGGACCGGCCTTCACTGGTCACGCGGGCATTGACAAGCCCCGCACGCCGGCAACAATGACCTATCCTTCTTCCGGGACTTTCCGACCACCGCCAGGCACGTTCAGAACATCGCACACCAACACCAGTGAAAAACCTCCCCTGGGACTGCCGAGCCCCAGGGAAGAGCCGGGCTCATTGGCTGCGGATCCGGAAAATCCGCAGGGTGGGCAGAGGGGGTATCCTGCCCGCCGCCTTTAGGGGCGATGCATTTCAAGGGGGGTTGGGGGGTCTTTCAGGCACAGCACCTGGTGGCGAGAAAGGCTTCCACCTCGTCCAGCCGCCGGACCAGGGGGAAGGGTGGAAGGCTTTTGAGAAAAAGGGAGCCATAGCCCCTGGTGCGCAGCCTCACGTCGAAAATGGCGATGAGGCCCCCGTCGGTGTTGGATCGAATGAGTCTCCCCACGCCCTGCTTGAGCTGAATGGCCGCCCTCGGCACCTGGTAGTGGAAAAATGAGCTCTTGCCCTGGTCGGTGACATACTGCATGCGTGCGGCAATGACAGGGTCATCGGGCACCTCGAAGGGGAGCTTGTCGATGATGAGGCAGCTCAGGGCTTCCCCGGGCACATCGATTCCCTGCCAGAAGGAGCCGGTGGCCAGAAGCACCGAGTCCACCGATTCCCTGAACTGTGCGATGAGCGTTCTCCTGGGCTTTTGCCCCTGCATGAGAAGAGGGAAGGGAAGCCGGTCCCTCAGGAGCGCATGCACCTCCCGCATGTTGCGATAGCTGGTGAAAAGGAGGAGAGCCCTGCCGCGGGTCATTTTGAGAATTTCCACTGCCTGATCCGCCACAGAAGGGCAAAAGGTTCTGTCCTGGGGCGCGGGAAAGGGGGAGGGAACATAGAGCATGGCCTGATTTTCATAATCGAAGGGAGAGGCGAGCAGCTCCTCGCGGCAATGGGGGGGCAGGCCCAGGCCCCGTTTGAAAAAGTCAAAAGAACCGGCCACCGTGAGGGTGGCTGAGGTGAAGACCAGGGCAGGGGTTCTTTTGAGCAATTCCTCCCCCACCACGTGATCCACGGCCACGGGCGTCCCGTGCATGAAAAAGGCCCTGGAAGACACTTCACACCAGTGGACGAAGGAAGGATCTTCAGGTTCCGCAAAACTTTCTGCGGCATTTTTCATTTCGGCCGTTCGGCGCGCCAGGGATTCAAAGGACGGGGGGCTGTCGCCATGGGGCGTCAGCAGCTCTTCCAGGCGCTGGAGAGACCGGGAGAGGCGTTGCAGGTGATGCACAAACCCCTCGCCCAGCTCCTGAAGATCCAGGGGAAAACGGCCCGGCCGTTCCATGCGGCGCAAATCATGGTGCAGAAGACGCCCCAGGGGATCCAGGCTTTCCGCCGTCTTGCGGATCTCCTCGTATTGAGTCCTGTTCGCCTGGGACGCCCTGCCGCTTTCCCTCACAAGATCGCCCACGAAATCTTTCAGTTTCAGGCTGCTGAGGGCGAAGCCGAAGTAAAGCCCCACCGTGTCTTCCAGCTGATGGGCTTCATCGAAGACCACACCGTCGTGGTCGGGAATGACCTCCCCCACACCGCGGCTTCGAAGGGAGAGATCCGCGAAGAAAAGATGATGGTTGACGATCACCAGGTGAGCCTGGGCGGCGTCCTGGCGAACGCGGGTGAGGAAGCAGCGGGCAAAGTCCTCGCATTGCTGGCCCAGGCAGGCATCGCTGTCGCAACTGATTTCGTTCCACGCCTGAAACTGATCGGGAAGCCACTCGATTTCCGCACGGTCGCCCGATGGGGAACGTTCGGCCCAGGTCTGGAGTTCCCTGAAAAGCCTGGCTTCATCCTGGTTCCAGAAAGTGGGCTGGTAGGCAAATTCCCGAAAACGGCGGCGGCAGAGATAATTCCTGCGGCCCTTGAGGCAGACAGCCCTGAGTTGAGGGTACAAAAGCTTTTTCAGGAAAGGAATGTCGTGATCCTGAATCTGTTCCTGAAGGGCCTTGGTGCCCGTGGAGACCACCACCCGCTTGCCGCTCAGAATGGCGGGAACGAGATAAGCCCAGGTTTTCCCCGTTCCCGTTCCCGCTTCAACGAGGAGGGGAACCTCCTGACCGAGGCATTGGGCCACGGCTTCCGCCATGCGCTGCTGGGAAGCACGGTGCTCAAACCCCTGCACCTTGGAAGCCAGAATGCCCTCAGGGCCAAAATAACTTTGCATGGTCCTCTTTGTTTTCAGAACAGATCAGACTTGAAAAAGGATTCGGAGGGCGTGGACCCTCCCTGGCCCAGGTAGTGATCCAGGTCCTCCATGGGCATGACGGTTTTGGGAGCGGGCACCTCGCCGGCGAAAGGAGCGTAGACGGCTCCGGGCTCGTCGGCACTGGCCAGAGCCCCCGTGTCGGGGTTGATTCGGGCCAGCACAATGCCTTCAGGTATGGTGAAGCCCTTGACAGGACGCCCCTCCAGCATTTGTTTCATGAAATTCAGCCAGATGGGACACGCGGCTCTTCCCCCCGTTTCCCCCCTGCCCAGGGACACGTTGTGATCGTCATGGCCCACCCAGACTCCCGCCAGCAACCGGGGCGTGTACCCCACAAACCAGGCGTCTCTCAAATCGTTGGTCGTGCCCGTTTTTCCCGCCGCCGGCCTTCCCAGGGCCCTGGCCCTTCTGCCCGTTCCTTCCTCCACGACCCCTCGAAGCAGATCGGTCATGATGTAAGCCGTCTGGGGTGAAATGGCGGGAATGGGCTGCGCGTCGTGCTTTTCCAGAAGATTGCCGTGACGATCCAACACCTTTTCGATCACATAGGGCTCCACTCTCATGCCCTGGTTCACAAAGGGCGTGTAGGCGGTCATGAGTTCCCGAAGGGTGACGGCCGAGGCTCCCAGCGCCAGGGAGAGGGTCCGCGTCAGGGGAGAAGTGATGCCGAGATTCCTGGCATAATCCACCGTGTAATCCACGCCCACACTGTCCAGAAGCTTCACCGTCACCACATTGCGCGAGTGAATCAGGGCTTTGCGAAGGGGTGTGGGGCCCCAGAATTTCCGGTCGTAATTGGCGGGGCGCCAGCGGCCTCTCAGGCTGTGGTCATAGATCATGAGGGGAGTGTCCATGAGGATGGAGATTTCCGTGAAACCTTTGTCCAGGGCCGCGGCATAGATGACGGGCTTGAAAGCGGACCCCGGCTGCCTGAGGGCCTGGGTGGCACGGTTGAACTGGCTGGAGGCAAAATCCCGTCCTCCCACCAGGGAGAGGACGCGGCCCGTGTGGGGTTCCATGGCCATGAAAGCGCCCTCCACCCCCGCATCACTCCCGGGATAGCCCCGGTGGCGTTTTTCCAGTTGCTGAAGCCCTTCTTCCAGGGCCTTCTCAGCAATCTCCTGGGCTTTCATGTCCAAAGTCGTGTGGATGTGAAGTCCGCCCTGGTAAAGTCCTTCGCGTCCGTAACGGGCCTCCACCTGCCGTCTCACTTCCTCGGTGAAATGGCCCAGGTCCCCCATGCGCCAGCGTTTCTGCTCCACGATGTTCAGGGGCTGCTCGTAGTATTCCCGCGCCTGTTCGGGACTGATGGCTCCCACCTCGGCCATGCGCTGCAGCACATAGTGCTGGCGCCCTTTGGCCAGAGCAAGATTCTGGTGGGGGGAGGAGCGGCTGGGCGCCTTGGGAAGTCCCGCAAGAAGGGCCGATTCGGCGATGTGGAGATCGCCCACGGATTTGTCAAAGTAGGTCCTGGCGGCCGCTTCCACTCCGTAGGCCCCCGACCCCAGATAAATGTGGTTCAGATAGAGAAAGAGGATTTCATCCTTGGTCAGGGTCTGATCGATGCGGTGGGCGAGAATGGCCTCCCTGACTTTTCTCATCCAGGATCTTTCGGGAGTGAGGAGCAGAGATTTGACCACCTGCTGAGTGATGGTGCTGGCTCCCTGGACGATTTCTCCCGCCTGCACGTTTTTCAGCAGGGCGCGGAAAATGGCTGAAACGTCCACTCCCCCGTGTTCGTAAAAGCGCTCATCCTCCGCGGCCAGAAAAGCCCTGATGAGGTGGGGCGGCATTTCCTCCAGGGGAGTCAAAAACCGGCGCTCCTCCCCGAATTCACCGATCACCGTGCCGTCGGCGGCATAAACGGTGGAAACCAGGGACGGCTCGTAATGCTTCAATGCCTGAGTGTCCGGAAGACTCCGGCTGATCTGGGCATAGAAGCTGTAGAGGCCCACCAGCACAACGACTGCCGCGCACAGGCAAAGGGACAAAAAGCCCAGCAAAAACCACCGCAAGGGATTTTTTTTCTCCGCAGGCTTTCGGAAACGAGCGTGTCTCAAGCCAATCACCTCACAAAGAGTGGG
>PXBG01000101.1 GCA_003566995.1 Syntrophobacteraceae bacterium | reverse complement strand
GGCATGCATCATGACCGGGCTCAGGCTGTGGTCCACGGGATTTCCCACAACGGCGTACAACTCTTTTTGAACGGGCTTGATCATCGCTAAAGCATTCCCATGGTTTTGAAAATCATCCTCATGTCCCGGGCGAGGAGCTGACCGGGAGCTGCACTGGTTTGACCGGGCATCTGGGCGTAGGTCCAGGGACTTCCCATGGCCACGCAGGCGATGCGGCTCCACCTTCCCAAATCCCCCATGCAGAAGGCAATGATGTCATTTCCCAATTCTTTCTGAGCCCATGGAATCAAGCCAAGCACCCGAAGATTATCCTCCTGCTCCCGGGCCAAGGTGGCAATTTTTATGACGTCAGGTTTGCGCTCCGCCATCCTGGCCACTCGCTCCTGAAGGGCACGTGTGGAAGGTGTGTCATTCAATTCATGGTGGGAGAGAAGAACCCGGGCTTTTTTCATGCGGAACCAGTTGAGCTCGCTTTCAGGAATGTCCGGTTCCAGGTCCACCCATTCGGCTCCCGCGTCCACCGCTCGCTGCAGCACCTCGATGCGGCGCCACTCTCCACCGTCGAAAGAGCCTCCCTCCCTGACGGGCCTGTTGGTCACCAGAAACGGGAGCCTGTTGTAACTGGAAAAAAGAGAGAAGGCCGTGAGAGCATCTTCGATGGAATGCTGACGGATGTGCACATCCAGGCGCCACTCCAGAAGGTCCACTTCCGCCTCGCGCATGAGCGTCGCGATTTCTTCCCGGGAAAAGTCCAGCATACAGCCACAAATGGATGGTTTTTTCATTTCTGTCGTCACCATGGAAATCCTGTTTTCAATAGAATTCAACGTGAATGGAGCTCCCCCTTCATGACCCCAGGCAAAGAAAGGTCTCCACCAATGTCGCGTGAAACTGTGACCCTACCTTCCCTCAGATGTCCTGAGCTTTTCTTTCTGCATTCGTATGGGTCTTTTGGGATCCCTTTTCGGATAGGACCCCAGTATCCTCAGGAAAGACACATGCCTTCCGAGATCTTCCAGTGCGAAACGGACAGCGTCCTCTGTCTGATGACCCTCCACATCGGCATAAAAAAGGTACTGCCAGGAAAACATGCGATTGGGCCGTGACTCGATGCGCGTCATGTTCACACCAGCCCTTGCAAAGGACTCAATGGCGCTGTGAAGGGCTCCCGGCTTATCGGAAACGGCGAAGAGAATGGAGGTTTTATCCATTCCCGTGGGTGGCGTCTCCTGCTGGGAGAGAACGAGAAAGCGGGTGGTGTTTCCCGAATGATCTTCGATGCGTTCGGCCAAAACATTGAGCCCGTAATGATGAGCCGCATAAAGGTTGCAAATGGCCGCTCCCCGCTCATCCTCAACGGCCCTCTGAGCTGCCCGGGCTGTGGAGGGTGTTTCGTGAAGCTCCGCATGTTTCAGATGCTGCAGCAGCCAGTTCCGGCACTGCTCCATGGCTTGCGGATGGGCATAGACGCGCTCGACCTTCTCAACGGAGGTCATCTTGCCCGACAGGTGATGAGCCACTTCCAGGTAACACTCCCCCACCACCCGAACATCCCATTCATAGAGGAGATCCATGCTTCGGCCCACGCCCCCCTGCAGTGAGTTTTCAATGGGGATGACCGCCGTGTTCACTTTGCCTTTGAGCAGAGCCTCAAAAACATCTTCAAGGGTGGGGCAGGGCACGTAGCGGGCCGAGTGCCCATGGATGGACAGAGCCGCAATGTGGGAATAGGTCCAGTCCGGTCCCAGAAAAGCCACCTGAAGAACGTGCTGAAGCAAGCGTGAAGCGGCGAAAATCTCACGATAAATGGCTCTCAGGGATTCATCCGTGAGAGGGCCGGGATTGTTTTTGCTCAAACGGGCATAGATCAGTTCCTCCCTTCCCGGATGAAACAGGGGAAGCCCACGCTCCGCTTTATACCGCCCCACATCCCTCGACAGTTCCATGCGTTGGTTCAAAAGTTTCAAAAGCTCCGTATCCACCGCATCTATTGCTTCGCGCAAGCGCTCCAAGTCCTTTTCCACGGTCATCTCTCCTGGATGTTTTCCTGGCAGTCTTTTGCAAACCCCGGCAAGCTCTTTCCTCATGGGTGCCTGCTTCTCCAGCCGATGGCGCTCAAAAAAAAACCGCAGGCTTTGAACCTGCGGCTATGAAATCAACATGTGAATCTGACGATGAGGGGGTTGTCTCAAGTGCAGGCCGTTGCCGTCTTTCCTCCCGGGGGAAAGGGACGATAATAAAAACCCGAAAAATAGCGCTGAACCTTCATAAAACCTGCCATGCCTTCACCCCAGCACCCATTGTCACCCTGGAAACCCGGAACTTTCCTCATGAAAGTTCTTTCCCAATATCCTGTTTTCAATATTTTCATATAAACGGTGACACAGCATAATTTGCAAGCAATTCAACTGTCAAGAAGATACTTGAGGTTTTGGGAGCAGTGCATGTCCCCCGGTGTGAACCTGGGAATGACCTTCACGGCTGGACAAAGTGCAAAGCCTGAAATATATTTAGGAATATCAGATGCTGGAACAAATCTGCCCCTTTTGCTTCAGCAATTTGGCGGTCACGACAACTCTTCTTCCTCGTTTGCGAACACAGCCATACACGCATTCACGGAAGCATCCCCATAAACCGGGACCGCCGGATTCAGGACCTTCAACAGACACTGGACGGTGATTCATGACCACTTTCAAGGCATTCAACAGAATCAGTGAAACCATATGGGAGATTCCATCTTCCTATAAAAAGGGCATGCGCGTTCCCGCCCGCATCTATGCCACCGAGAACCTGCTTCAGGCCATGGACGACGGTGTGGTGGAACAGGTCACCAATGTGGCCACGCTGCCGGGTATCGTCCACCATGCCTTGTGCATGCCCGATGGTCACTGGGGATATGGATTTCCCATCGGGGGAGTGGCGGCCATGGACACCCGCACGGGAGTCATTTCTCCCGGAGGCATCGGCTTTGATGTGAACTGCGGCATGCGCCTCATGCTCACCTCCCTCACCTTTGAGGAAGTTCAGCCCAGGCTCCGGGAGCTGGTCGACCAGCTCTTCAAACGTGTTCCTGCAGGGGTGGGAGGCAGTGGATTCGTGAAGCTGACCCACAGCACCTTCCGGGATGTGGTGGAGCAGGGGGCCCGGTGGTGCGTGAAAAACGGCATGGGCTGGGAAGAGGATCTTGAGCGTACGGAGGAGGGTGGGTGCATTGCCGGAGCAGACGCATCCAAAGTGAGCCAAAAGGCGGTGGAAAGGGGGTTCGGTCAAATCGGCACGTTGGGTTCGGGAAATCATTACCTCGAGATTCAGGTGGTGCACCCGGAGAATATTTTCGACGAGAAAAGAGCCGAAGCATTCGGCATCACGCTGCCCCGGCAGGTGGTGGTTATGTTTCATTGCGGCAGCCGGGGATTCGGCCACCAGGTGGCGTCCGACTATCTGGCTTCTTTTCTGAAAGTCATGGAAAAAAAATACGGCATTGCCATCCTGGACCGTGAACTGGCCTGCACTCCTTTTCTCTCTCCCGAGGGACAGGACTATTTCAAAGCCATGAAATGCGCCATCAACATGTCTTTTGCCAATCGCCAGGTCATCGCCCATCGCATTCGGGAAGTTTTTTCAGAGGTTTTCAAAAAAGACCCGGCGGATCTGGGAATGCATCAGGTTTATGACGTTTCCCACAACACGGCCAAGCTGGAAAAGCATCAGGTGAAGGGGGAACTGCGAGAATTGCTGGTCCACAGAAAAGGGGCCACCCGGGCATTGGGTCCCGGTGCTTCGGAACTTCCGGAGGTTTATAAGGACACGGGCCAACCCGTCATCCTTGGAGGAAGCATGGAAACGGGATCCTACATTCTTTCGGGGGTTAAGGAGGGAGACCAGACCTTTTTCAGCACAGCTCACGGCAGTGGCCGCAGCATGAGCCGCCAGCAGGCCAAAAAGAAATTCCGCGGCAAAAAGCTGCTGGCCGACATGGAACAGAGGGGCATTTACATCAGGGCCGCTTCCCTCTCGGGAGTCGCCGAGGAAGCAGGCGGCGCCTATAAAAACATCGATGATGTGGTCGAGGCCACGGAAAAGGCTCACATCAGCCGAAAAGTGGCCAGAATGACTCCCATTGGGAATGTCAAAGGGTGATTGATCACATGAGAACCAAAACTCCCATCATGCTCGTCACGGGAACCCTGGGCAGCGGAAAAACGACGCTCCTGCGCAGAATTGTGGACACGAGCAACCGGCGCATTGCCGTTTTCATGAACGAATTCGGAGAGATTTCCGTCGATGCCCGCGTGCTCCGGAAAAAAAATGTGGAAGTGGTCCAGTTGACGGGAGGCTGCGTGTGCTGCTCCCTGTCAGAGGAATTCGAGGCTGCGGTGAAATCTGTACTGGAACGGGTGAAGCCCCATGCCATTGTGGTGGAAACCACGGGAATGGCCGAACCTCATGCTCTGGCCTCGGAGTTCGACCATCATTTTTTGCAAACGAGGCTGGACAGCGTGGTCTATGTGGCCGATGCCTATTCCAGCGTCAAGGATCCTCAGCTGCCTGCCAATGCCCTGTCCCAGCTTTCGGCAGCGGACGTCGTTCTCATCAACAAAATCGATCTCGTGACCATGGATGAAATCAAGAGGGTGGAAGCCTTTCTGCGCGAACACAACCCTCATGCCGTATTTTTCAAGACCATGGGCTGTGACGTGGACACCAATCTTCTCTTCGGACTGGATGTGGAGCACATTCAAAGAGATTTGAGCCATCACGGAGAGCCTCCTTTCCAGTCATTTCTGTTTTTGTGGGACACTCCCCTGAACAAGGAACAGTTTCTGGAACTGGTGTCCCGCTTTCCCCGGGAAGTGTATCGGGCCAAAGGGTTTGTGGTCTTCGAGAGCGGCAGCTACCTGTTCAATTATGTGGTGGGGCGTGTGGACCTGGAGGAATTCCCCGTGAAAAAGACCCAGATCATCCTGATGGGCCGTCAATTGGAGCCCCTGAAGGAAGACATCATCCATCATCTACGGCAATGCCAGTCCTGATTTTCAGCATGCATGGCGCGTTTTTCCAAAAACCGGGCCTGCCGGATTCAAAGGAATTTCCGGAATGCATCCCCCGAGAATCAAAAGCCGGATTTCTGTGCTTTTCATAACATCATTTTTCAACCTTCTCACTCATCGATTCAGCCTATGCCATACAAATACCTGGAAGAGATCGCCATGGCCGACGCGGCCTTTGAAGCATGGGGCGCAACCGCCGAAGAAATGTTTGTGGCTGCGGCAGAAGCTCTCATGAATGTCATGGTCGCCGATCTGGAGACCATTCACCAAACCGCAAAACTTCCCATTCGCCTGCAATCGGAAGACATGGAAATGCTCCTCTACGAATTTCTTCAGGAGCTCATTTTCTACAAAGATGCCAGGCAGCTTCTTCTGCGGGTGCACCATCTCCAAGTGGAAACCCAGAAAGGCATTGCCAGGCTCGAGGGGGAATTGTACGGGGAAACACTCAACCCTCAAAAACATGACCTGGTGGTTGACGTGAAGGCCGTGACCTTTCACCGATACCGGGTCGAACAGACCGAAAAAGGATGGGAAGCCACTGTGGTGGCGGATGTCTGAGGTGGCGAGCCTCAGTCTTTTTGGAAGCAATGGCAGTCCTTCAGCGGATTCCTTTGTTGTGGTTTTGATTGTTTTTTGTTTCTTATCCATAAAAACCACCATCATCATAAGCCCTGTCAAAATGTTCAAAAAAATCATAAGTGCTTGAAATTGAAATTTATTTCAATGAACATGCTTTGAACTTTCAGTGGACACGACCCACAGGCTGTGTGTTCAGGAAATCGGTTTTGAACAGTTTGAACAATTTTTGAACGGTGAGTTTTCCACAAGCGGACACCCTTTGCACAATCCCCGGGAAGAACACTGTATAGCGGCCTTCTTCACAGGGAGAAAAGGGGCTCCCCGCAGGCAGCACAACAAGGCTTTGCCTGCGTTGAAAAGAACTATGGCGTGAAAAATGGTTTTTATGAACCGGGGAATAAAAAGGCAGAAGTTTCAAGTTTCACTGAAGGAACCGCCAGGGGACGAGGGGATAGCGGTAGTGTTTTCCTTTGCTCACGTGAACCCCCGCTTTCACTGCGAAGAAACCGCTGAGGACCACCAGGCCCGTCACTGAATAGGTGGAAAGGAATTCAAAGGGAAGGACACTCAGGATGAGTGCATAGAGGGTGATGGCCAGCTGAAACTGCAGAGCTTCCTTTCCGTTGGCGTTCACATAGGGAGAGCTTCCTTTCTTGATGATCCACACCACAAAGGGCCCTATGAGGTGGCCCACGGGAATCCAGTGGGAAAAGAAAATGGGGGCCCACCACACCAGTCCCATGAGTGCGCTGAAATGACAGAGACTTGCCCAGGTGAGTTCGCTTTCCGAGTGATCCGGGTTTCTGTTCTCAATTTTCATGACCAGAGTGCTTTCTTTGTTTGGTGATTAAGCCTTTGTTATAATTTTTGAAATTTTGTAGATCAGCGTTTTTTGGAAAACGGGTTCTGGTTCAGTCCATTTCCACGGTCACAGGAATTTCCTCGTCTCCCCGCCGCAAAATGAATCGGTGCGTCCTTCTCTGTTTCTGCAATTCTCCGTGCAGGTCCTCAAAGCTTCGGACTTCTTCATCGCCGATGCGAAGAATCACGTCCCCTGCCCGAAGTCCGGCCTTCTGGGCGGCACTGCCCGGAAAGACGTTCATCACTTTTACCCCTTCTTCCTGCTCGTCACCGGGCCGGATCATGATGCCCAAACGTCCGCGATGGCGAGGGGCCACTGCCTCCGTGATCCAGACGTAATCTCCCAGGTCGGGGTCCACCACCGACCGGGGATGATTCATGGGAACGGGGGTCACGGTCCTGTGGGAATGGGGAACCAGGGATGCGGTCCATCTGGGAACGCCCAGTCCATGACTCATGTGGCCCTTTCCCAGGAGTGCCACAATGGTCACATTGGCGTCGTACCGGTTCAATGCCTGGGCGAGGGTTTCGGCCATGGTTCCCTCCCAGGCGAGCTGTGCCTCGT
>PXBG01000071.1 GCA_003566995.1 Syntrophobacteraceae bacterium | reverse complement strand
GGCCGCCTACGTTTGCCGCGGCCGCAGCTGCGCTCAACCTGTGACGGATGTGAAAGTTTTTGAGGGGAGCCTTTTGGAGCATTGATGTTCATTGATGTTCAAAGGTGCTCCTTGTTCAATCCTGGGATGGGTTTGGGGGATCATGGCCTTGTGGCGCCATTTGGTCCGCTTTTCGGCGTGATTATGGCCTGTTTTTGGCGGGTTTCTGAATCCCGCCTCATGGGCGCGCCATGCTCTCCAGGGCCTTGGGTGAAGGGTTTGCGAGTTTTGTTTTGAGTTGGCACCGAGGTTGCAATCAGTATTGGACACAAAGAGACACCAACTCTTTCCTCCTCAGAAGCTAACCGGTTCTAGCCCCTCCGGTTAGCTTTTTTTTTGTCCCCACTCTTTTGTGCGGCCGGGAGCATTTCAGGTTTCACTTTCCCTGCAGGCTGCCACCGGCCCATTGGTGGTTGGCGAAGGACTCATGGATGGCTGGAATTTTCCCCTTCGGCCACGAGACACTTGGTGCCGTCGGGTTCTTCCACCACTTTGAGGCCAAAAACGGGCATGAGGCTGGCGAAGCTTCTCCCCAGGACCAGTTCCAGTTCTCCTTTGGGAATATGAAACTGCTCGCTCACGAAATCCCTGAAGTGGTCCTCGTAGGAAACAAGAGCCAGGAACTGTTCCGGTTCCTTCGCTCCCGATTCCTGGAGCTGTTTGAAGGCTTCGTGGAGTGACTCAAAAGAGCAGCGTTTTTCGTGCTCGACGATGATGTTCATGAGCAACTCCACTTTTTCAAAAATGTCCTGCCGCGTGAGATAGACTCCCTTGGCCAGCTCTTTGGACTCGGAGGGATCCCAGCAGGCCTGGGCGCGGCACTGTATGGGCCGGTCTGCGTAGATGGTGCAGCGGTCAGTGGTGTCATCCAGAAACACGCAGCCCTGACCCTCCTGTTTTTCACGAAGTTTGATTCGATCATCCAGCAGAAAATAAGGCTTGCCGTCGTTTTTTTCGTCGGGCGGCCGGACGGGTTCCCCCTTCCTCAAAACGAAGACCTGTTTCCAGGGAATCTTGCCCTGCTGCAGCAGTTCCAGGTCTTCCAGGTGCAGGGTGGGGCTTCCCTTTCGGCAGCATTCGCCACATTGCACGCATGTGGGAAGAACGTTCTTCAGGGCATCCTCGGCCTTTTCCAGAAGCTGCTTCCAACCGTTCAGACGCTCGGTGGGAGTGAGGTCGCTCCACTGTTTTCGTATGTTCTCGTATTCGACGCTCTGTTCCACCTGGTATTGAAGGCGTTTGGGGGGGAGATTGCTTTGGGTCTCCCTGATGAGCTCATTCATGAATTCCAGAAACTTGCTCTTGAGTGTCTCTTCGTCCCACTCACCGGGAAATGCCATCGATTTGTAATCCAGAGTGCTTTTCCTGTCAGGTGTCATCCGCTCACCTTTTTTCGTGTTTGTTTTGCCTGAATCATAGATCTGTAAACAAAAACATCTGAAGACGCTTTCATGAGGCCTCTTTTTTCTCTCTTCTGGCCCGAACCGCTTCTTTGGCCCAGAGAGCAACTTTTTCCTTAACCCAATGAGCAAAATTTGGCGAGGTTTTTTGCCATTTCAGGGTGAGTCTCAGGAAGTCCCTGAGGTCTTCTTTGGCGTCCAAAAGATGCGTGAGGGTCTGGTTTTCTCCAGGGCCGGAGGAAGGATCCGCTCCTGTCTGACCGCTGGAAAAGCACCGGGAGTGCCCTTTCCCCATGGTCTTTGAAAACAAATCGTCGCTGGAGTCATAAAACATCCCTTGTTCTTCACATTTCTTCAGAATACTTGCGCAGAGGGATTGCAGAAGTTGGTCTTCCTCCAAACCCTTTGGGTGAAAGTGTTCGTCGTGGGGTGGAAGGGGTCTTTCCGGCTTGTGGGGGGAAATCATCTCCTGAATCACCACTCGAAAGAGAAACCGAACTGCCCGTGGATTCCAGTCCTTCCGGAAGAGAAAGGGAAAGCGGTGAAGCAGTTCCGTGGCTGATTCGTCCCGGGCGAGGGCGTTGAAACGCAATGGCTCCAGCACCCCCTTTCCCCAGAGCAGGATATGAAAAAGAGGGTTCGCGCGAAGGCTGGAGTAGAAAAACGACTGAAAACCTGCGGCCAGCTCCAGCCAGAAAATCTTCCCTTCTTCCGGAAGAGTGAGAAAAAACCTGGCCGCCTGGCACGTTTCCCGGGCACACTTGCCTCCATAGTCGATGAGGTGACGGAAATCTGTTCCTTCATTTTGAAAAGGGTGCAACAGGCATCCGGCCCTTTTTCCGTCATCGCCGAGAAAGCCAAGGGCCCAGCAGGAGTAACCCACAATGGGTCTGAAGTGCAGGCCCTCCTGCTGGATTTGCTTTCGGTTTTCCCTGAATTCCCGCCTGAGTATTCGCACATGGTCCAGTGGGTCGTAATGAGCGGGGCGAATGGGCGGGCAGCACCCAAAACAGGTGAGGTGAGGCAGGGGGGCGCAAAGGCTCCCGGGATTCTGGCTGGAGGAACTTTCTTTCCGTTTGTCTTTCATCTCGCGGCAGTGCCTCGCCTCGCCTCCCCCATGGCAACATGGAGAGCGGTTTCAGGGACAAGGTGGAAATCACCATATTGACTTTGCAGGATGAATGTGCCTTTAGTTTTGAAGGCAGATTTATTTTTCAGAATGGCAAAACTTTCTGCAAGGGAGAAGAGGTCATGAAAAAAATCTTTTTTGCCGTGGTGTGCTTTTGCATGATGGGTGCCCTCTTGATGAGCGGTCCGGGTGTGCCTCAACTGAAAGCAGGGGATGGAGCCATGATCGTTCAAAATCGTTGCACAGTTTGCCATGGGACTGGGCGAATCGAGCGCGCAGGCCATGATTGGGACGGCTGGAAGAGCACGGTGAACCGTATGATGGGAAAGCCCAATTTCGGCCCCGAGTTGAGTGATGCCGAGCTTAAGGCTCTGCTGGACCATCTCGCTTCTCTCTAGAAGAAGAGCCGGCGGGTAAGGTTTCGGGAAAACCGGATCTTGACATCATTGGGAAGGGACACGGAAGGGGCCTGAAAGGAGGTGCCAAGTTTTTCAGGCCCTTTGTTGTGTGTGATTTGAACATTCAGTGTGAGAGGGCGGAGACAGGCATAAAAAATGGAACCCAAAGCAATCAAAAGTTTTCTCAGGAAAGTCGAGTTGTTTAAAGATCTGGACGAAGAAGAGCTTCAAGTGCTGGTCAGGGAGGTGCAGGAACAAACCTTTGCCTCGCGGTCCTATCTTTTTCAGGAGAACAATCCCGCCAACAAGAGTCTTTTTGTCATTTACGACGGAGAGGTGGAGCTTTTCAAGAAGACTCCTTTTGGAGAGGAAAAACGTCTTTCCCTGTTTGGGCCCTATGATTTTCTTGGGGAGGGCACCATCATGACGGACACTCCTCATTCCAGCAATGCCCGGGTGTTGGGTAAAACGCGGGTATTTTCCATTTCGAGAGAAGGTTTCACGCATTTATTCGAAACCAAGCCCTCCATCGCTTTGAAAATATTCAGGCAAATTTCCAAGGTCATCTCTCGCCGCATGCGCCAGAGCAACACTCGCGTGGTGAACGTGGGAGCCCAGTATGAATCGGGCCGCACCCGGACGGAGCGTGATCTTCTGGGTTACAGAGACGTGCCCCACGAAGTGTATTATGGGATTCAGACCATGCGCGGTGTCGAAAATTTCACCGTCAGCGGCGTGACACTGAGCTTTTTTCCGGAACTCATCATTGCATTGTCCATGGTGAAGATGGCCGCAGCAAAGGCCAACCATGAACTGGGATTCCTTCCTTCCGGTATTGCCGACGCCATCGAAAAGGCCTGCGTTGAAGTCATCAATGGAAAGCATCATCATCATTTTGTGGTGGACATGATACAGGGAGGTGCCGGTACTTCCACCAATATGAACGCCAATGAGGTGATCGCCAACCGTGCCCTGGAAATCATGGGTCATGAAAAAGGGGAATATCACTTCTGCCACCCGAACAGTCACGTGAACATGTCCCAGTCCACCAACGATGCCTATCCCTCTGCCGTGAAGATTGCCCTGATCAACAGCAATGAAAAGCTGGTGGAAGTGCTCCGGATGCTCATCGATGGTCTCAAGGAAAAGGAGGCGGAGTTTGCCGATGTGATCAAGATGGGAAGAACTCAGTTGCAGGATGCGGTTCCCATGACTCTCGGGCAGACCTTCGGGGCCTATGTGACCACGCTGGAGGAGGAGATCGAAAGGCTCAATGACAATGCAGACTTGCTCATGGAAGTGAACATGGGGGGGACAGCCATTGGCACGGGCATCAATGCCGTTCCCGGTTACAGCGAGAAAGTGGTCCATTACCTGGGGCAGATCACCGGCCATGACATCAGGCTCGCTGTCAACCTTGTGGAGGCCACTCAGGACACGGGATCTTTCGTGATGTATTCTGCCGCTGTCAAACGATTGTCCGTAAAGTTGTCTAAAATATGCAATGATCTCAGACTTTTATCTTCAGGGCCTCGTGCGGGGCTCAACGAGATCAATCTTCCCCCCATGCAGCCAGGATCCTCCATCATGCCCGGAAAGGTCAATCCTGTGATTCCCGAAGTGGTCAACCAGATTGCCTTCAAGGTGATCGGCAACGATCTCACGGTGACACTGGCTGCGGAAGCCGGCCAACTGGAACTGAACGTCATGGAACCGGTCATGGTCCAGAGTCTTTTTGAATCCATCGAGATGCTCAAAAATGGCATGACCACATTGCTTCACCGGTGCATAAACGGAATCACCGCCAACGTGGACCGTTGCCGTTCCACCGTGATGAACAGCATCGGCCTGGTCACCGCTTTGAACCCTGTTCTGGGTTATGAGACCTGCACTCTGCTGGCAAAGCAAGCCATGGAGGAGAACAAGGGGATATATGAGCTTGTGCTGGAAAAAAAGCTCCTTTCCAGGGAGCAATTGGATGAACTCATGAAGCCGGAAAACATGATCGCTCCCCAACAGCTAAAGGCCATGTGATCGCCCGTGTTCCCAGGCTGGCTGTTGTTGACACTGCAGAGGGGGTTTGTTATGAATTCTCCAGGCGTCAAAGTGGCCTGCGAACCCCTTCTTTGCACACGCTTGTTTGGCCGTGTGCCTCATTTCCTTCGTGACGGGGTCGTGAGCCTTTCGGTTCTTACGGTCTTTTTCACAACGAGGAGTCCCAAACATGCCCATCTATGAATTTCGCTGCACTGCATGTGATCATATTCAGGAGGTCCTGGTTGCTTCCAGTTCCAGCGAGGTCACAATGAATTGTGAATCCTGTCAGGGAGAAGATCTGGTGAGGGTGCTCAGCAGTGTGAGTTATGCCATGGGAGGATCTTCCAGGGGCGAAGCCACTGGGCCCTGTATGACCACCAAATCCTGCGGTCCCGGAAACAGTTGCTCCACCATTGAGCTGCCAGGACACACCCGCTGAAAAAAACGGCTTTGCCGGAAATCGCCTGAGAAGCCCTTCTTCGTTTTTTCGCAGAAAATCCCGTGCATCTTTCGGCAAAGGAACCCGGGTATGAACAGGGGATTGATTCTGCATGCATTTTGCGCAGCATCAATCCCCGGAATTTTTGATCCCCCGCATGAGCACGCCTTTTGTGGCGGGAGAGCTGTCGTATCCTGTCTCTCCCACCATTTCACATCAAAAACTTCTGAAAAATTCTTGACAATGAATCAAGGACCGCATAATTTTAGCTCTAGCTAATTTAAGTGCTGGTTTTCAAGAGAATTAAGGCCCTTCATGGCCGTAATCTGTGGCCTCATATGGAAAAGGTTAGCCCAATGATCAAAAGCCATGCTTCCAAAGTTTCTTCCGAATGCTCCGTGTGTGACGGCACCCCCAAAAAACAAAAGGCTTGCCGCCAGCTGCTGACACAGGTTGCCAAAGGATGCCGTTGCCGCATACGGGGACACAATGCTCAGGGTGCCATTCGGCAAAGATTGCTGGATATGGGGTTTGTGCCCAACGCAGAAGTGGAAATGGTGCGTTGCGCCACTCTGGGGGATCCCCTTGAGCTTCGCGTCGGAGACTATTATGTGGCTCTGCGCAAGCGTGAAGCCAGCCTGATCGAGGTTCAGACAGCCTGATTTTCAAACAAAGAAGAGATCGACATTCACCCTTCAAAACGTCCCGGCTGCAGACAGTGACGACGTTTTGAGTGCATCCTGTGACAGCCAATCCTGATAGTGATGGGGAATTTTTGCTGACCCGCCGCTCCTTCTTGTCCACCTCCGCTTGTCTTGCCCTCACAGCATGGGTGGGGTGGCCTTCCCTGTGTGCTGCCCAAGCTTCTTTGCAACAACAGGTGAATGGCTACATTCAGCGACTGCGGCGTGCCGGGCGAATTCCACGGGATGAGCAGACCGCCTGGTCGGTTTACGATTTCACAACGGCCACCAAGCTGGTTTCCATCAACGAAGAGCGGCCCCTTCAGGCCGCCAGCATGATCAAACCTTTTGTGGCGCAAGGCTACTTTTACCGCCACGTGGCCGACCGTCACTCCTTCCCCTACAATGCGCAGATTCAGCAGCGCATGGCCGCCATGATTCGCCACAGTTGCAACAGCGAAACCAATTATTTCATCAGGCGCGTCGCCGGGTCGCCCACGGGTCTGGATCATTTCCTCAAGCAACGTGCGGGGGGCATTTTTCGGCAGACCCGGATCGTGGAATACATACCCCAAAACGGAAGAACCTATCGCAACCAGGCTTCTGCGCGGGATTACAGCCGGTTTCTTTACGCCATCTGGAATGACAACATGCCCATGTGCCAGCAGGTGCTGCATTACATGGGAATGCCCAGCGGCGATCGCATCCTTCAGGGTTCCACCGGCATACCCCTTGGCACGAGACTCTACAACAAGACAGGCTCCACCGCCCGCCTCTGCGGAGACATGGGGATCATTGTGGCCAAGGGGAGAAACGGCAGAAGCTATCCCTACACATTCATCGGCATCATCGACAAGCCCAGACGTACGGACAACTACACCAGCTGGATACGGGACCGGGGGAATGTGCTGCGGGAAGTGTCGAGCCTTGTCTATGCCTTCATGAAACAGCGACACGGTCT
>PXBG01000058.1 GCA_003566995.1 Syntrophobacteraceae bacterium | reverse complement strand
GGTCCGTCATGTTTATTCTAACCTCATTTTCCATTGCAGTTTGTGTGATTCGACCTTGGTCACTCACTCAAATGTTCCATCCTTCGGCTTTCCCCGGGGGAAAGACCTGTTTTTTTCTTTGAGTGCTTCGATGCAGGGAAGCGAGTGTCGTGATCTTCAGGATGTGATCAAATTCATCACTCTTTCTTTATTTAAAACTTGAAACACACATGGAGGCCAAAAAACAAGTGCTCCCAAAAAGGAAAAAGTCATGCAAATCGGGAAGGTTTCAGCTAAGCGCAAGACATGTCGAGACAAATGGAGCTTTTTCTTTGGAGCCGTGCATGGCGGTGCCCCCCGGGCCTTTTGCGCATCCCTTCCCAGTTGTGACAAAAAAGGTGACAAAATTTTGACAAACTGGAGTCATGACACTGGAAACTTTCGGGAGAGTGATTAGATTGCTCTTCAACACGGGGGAATCGATCCATGATGAAAGATTTCATTTTTTTGAAAGCGTTCCCCCGTTGATTTCTGTTTGACTCAGACAAAGCTTGTGCTTAAGCCTTTTTAATCTTAATCCATGGTGTTTTTGAAGAACAGGGTCATTGAATCGGGAGTGATGTTTATGGGCAAGGCCGTGGGCATTGACCTGGGCACCACCAGTTCGGGCATCGCCGCCTGGGCGGATGGCGAAATTATCCTTATCCCCAACTCTCATGGGAGCACCGCGACGCCCTCTGTGGTTGCTTTCACGGAAGAGGGCGGGATTTTGGTGGGCCAGGAAGCGCTTGATCAGTCCATTTTGAACCCGCGGGGAACGGTTCATTCCGTCAAGAGGCTTATGGGACGGTCGATGAACGAGGCAGAAAAACATTTGGCAGGGCCTTCCCGCGTGTCCGAAAGCGGCCTGGAGGCGGTGCGCTTCTCCATGGGGAAACAGGAAGTGGCTCCCGAGGAAGTGGTGGCGCACCTGCTGAAAAAATTGGCGGACGACGCTTCCGCTCACGTGGCAGAAAAGATCACGGAGGCGGTGATCACGGTGCCCGCGTGTTTCGGTGACGCCCGAAGGCAGGCTGTGCTGGACGCGGGGGAGATTGCCGGTCTGAAAGTTTTGCGCCTCATCAATGAACCCACGGCGGCGGCTGTTGCCCATCACTTCCTGGATCCCGGAAAACCACAGACCCTCCTTGTCCTGGACCTTGGGGGAGGTCACCTGGATGTGTCCCTTGTGGATGTGTCCGAAGGTGTTTGCGAGGTGCGGGCAGCGGAAGGGGACGATGATCTGGGCGGAGACGATTTCCGTGACAGGCTGGTCCGGTGGCTTGTGGAAGAGTTCGGAAAAGAAACGGGTGTGGATGTTTCCCGGGACCTTCAGTCCCTGAGACGTTTGAGCGAGGCTTCCGAAAGAGCCAAATGCGAACTCTCCCAGGTGGGGGAGACGGAAGTCCGGCTGCCTCACATGCTTCATGGATCGAAAGAAGGAACCCCTTTCAGGAGGAGGGTGAGCAGGGCCTTGCTGGAAAGCCTGACGGAGGATTTGCTCGATCGATGCCGAAACATTGTGAAACAGGTTCTCCATCGTGGAAGGGTTTCTTCCCAGGATGTGGACGAAATTCTCCTGGCGGGGGGAGGAACGCGCATGCCCGCGGTGCAGCGGCTTGTGAGGGAATTCAGCGGTGGCGGGCAGCCCCTCAGAGGGGTCGATCCCCGTGAGAGGGCGGTGGCAGGAGCTGCGGCTCTGGGCGCCATGCGGGATAAAAAGCTTCAGGACTTGATCCTGCTGGATGTGGCTTCCCACTCTGTGGGCATGGAGATGCGAGGGGGCGCCATGAAAAGACTCATTGAAAAAGACACCACTCTTCCCGCCCGGCGGGAGGAAATTTTCGGGTCCCTGGAAAGCACGGAAGGGGTGGAAGTGGTTCTTCTCGAGGGAGAAGACGAGCGGGCGGAGGTCAACCGGGAGCTTGGCCGTTTCCGCCTGGAACGCTCCCCCTGGAAAACAGGGGCCCCCATTTCCTTGAGTGTGACCTTCGACATGGATGTCAATGGCATCATGCATGTGACCGTTGGGGAGGGACCTGGGGAAACGGGTCAGCCCTTTGCGCTGGAAAAGAGAGTCAATCTTTCAAGGAGCGAGGTGGCACGGTTGACCTCAAAGGTCGGCGGTGTCCGGCGGGAGCAATGAAGAGCAGTCGTTTCCGGGGCTTCGCCCTTGGAAAGAGGACCTGCAAATGCGGCCCACTTCAGAAATCCTCGAGAGCGAAGATCATATGTGGTGATCCAAACGTTTTTAAAGTTCGAGAGGCTGGAAGGTAAATATGGCGGTCAAATTCAAAGATTACTACGAAACTCTGGGAGTTTCCCGCACTGCGAGCCAGGAGGAGATTCAGCGGGCCTATCGCAAGCTGGCGAGGAAATACCATCCCGATGTGAACAAGACCGGGGAGGCTGAAGAGAAGTTCAAGGAAATCAATGAAGCCTATGAAGTCCTCAAGGACCCGGAAAAGCGGCAGAAGTACGACCATCTCGGATCCAGCTGGCAGGAGGGCCAGGATTTTCGTCCTCCTCCCGACTGGGAGAGCATGTTTGGCTTCGGGGGTGGGGGCGGTGGCCGCACCGAGTTTCATTGGGGCGGTTCGGGAGACTTCAGTGATTTTTTTGAGACCCTTTTTGGCGGCAGAGGTTTCCGGGATGCCAGGGGAGCGCGCGGCCCGGGCTTCGGGCATGTGTGGGCCCAGGCAGGCGCAGACCAGGAAGCCACCATAAAAATCAGTCTTGAAGATGCCTATCATGGTGCCACCAAATCCATCAACCTGCAGTCTCAGAGCCTGGGTCCCGACGGCAAGGTGTCCCTTCAGGGAAAGACCTACGACGTGAAAATTCCCCCGGGCATCCTGCCCGGCCAGAGGATTCGCCTCAGTGGCCAGGGGGGCGCGGGGACCGGAGGCGGGCCCAGCGGAGACCTTTATCTGCGGGTGGAACTGGAGCCCCATCCACGCTATCGGCTGGAGGGAAGGGACCTGTACATGGATCTTCCCATCGCGCCATGGGAGGCGGCCCTTGGAAGCGAGGCCAAGATCAGGACCCTTTCCGGTGAACTTTCCCTGAAAGTTCCTCCCGGCACTCAAAGCAACCAGAAGCTTCGGCTGAAGGGCAGAGGCATGCCCAACCCCAAGGGCAGCCCGGGAGACCTGTACGTGGTGGTCCAGATTGCGGTGCCCAAAAGCCTCAGCGACCGGGAGAGAGAACTTTATGACGAACTCAAGCGTGTGTCCCCCTTCAAGCCACGTGGGTAGACTCAGGGAGGCGGTGGCTTCATGACGGAACGTAAATGTCTGATTGTAAGCATGACGAGAACACAAGGCCATGAACTGACGAGAACCCATGGCCGTGAATCCAGCATGGAACTTCGTGAAGTGGCCTGGCGGTGCGGCGTTCACCCGGAACTGGTGAAGCGTCTGGTGAGTCTGGGACTCATCGATCACGAAGAAACCAGGCCCGATGGGGCGATGCTTTTTCACCGGGAGGTTGTGCCCGTCATCAGGCGCATTCTTCGGCTCAGAAACGAACTGGGCGTCAACTATGCGGGCGTGGGGGTGATACTGGAACTCATGTCGCGCATCGAAGATCTGGAACAACAGATTCGGGAACTGGAAAACAGGCTCTTTCCCTGACAGGGGAGTCCGTGGATTCACCCGCCCGGCAACAGGCGTATCTGTGAAAATCCATGGTGAACGTGCTTCTTCGGGACACGGGGAGTCTGAACAAATATATGAGTATATGAGGAAAAGAGGAGGATCTCAGATTTATGGATCTCAACAAATTCACAGTCAAATCGCAGGAGGCGCTTCAGGCGGCTCAGACGAAAACCACAAGATATGGGCACATGGAGGTGGATGGGGAGCACCTTCTTCTGGCTCTCCTGGAACAGTCGGAGGGCCTTCTCCCCAGGCTTTTCAAGAGGATGGAAGTGCCCTTGCAGGAGGTGACGGACCGGTTGCAGTCCGAGTTGGACAAGAAGCCCCGGGTGAGCGGTCCCGGTGTGGAGGCCGGAAAGGTCTACATCAGCCAGCGCCTGGGAAAACTCATGGTGAAAGCCCAGGACGAGGCACAGCGGCTCAAGGATGAATACGTATCCGTGGAGCACCTTTTCCTCGCTTTCATCGAAGAGGGCGGCTCCACTCCCGCGGGGCGCATTCTCAGGGATGCGGGCATCACGCGCGATCTCTTCCTGGCCACCCTGACTTCCGTGAGGGGGCACCAGAGAGTGACCAGCGCCTCTCCGGAAACCACCTACGAAGCCCTTCAGAAATACGGACGCGACCTGGTGCAGGAAGCCCGTTCCAACAAGCTCGACCCGGTCATCGGCCGTGACTCGGAGATTCGCAGGGTCATACGCATCCTCAGCCGGAAAACCAAGAACAATCCGGTGCTCATGGGAGAACCGGGTGTGGGGAAGACAGCCATCGTGGAGGGACTTGCCCATCGCATCGTGCGGGGCGATGTGCCCGAGGGTCTCAAGGACAAGACCATATTCGCCCTGGACATGGGCGCCCTGGTGGCCGGTGCCAAGTTTCGCGGAGAATTCGAAGAACGTCTCAAGGCGGTGCTGCAGGAAATCAAGGAGTCGGAGGGGCGTATTCTGCTCTTCATCGATGAACTCCATCTCATCGTCGGGGCCGGAAAGGCGGAAGGGTCCATGGACGCGGGCAACATGCTCAAACCCATGCTGGCCCGTGGCGAACTCCACTGCATCGGGGCCACGACCCTTGATGAGTACCGCAAGTATATCGAAAAGGACGCGGCACTGGAGCGGCGCTTTCAGCCCGTGCTGGTGGACCAGCCCACGGTGGAGGACACCATCTCCATTTTGCGGGGGCTCAAGGACCGCTTTGAAGTGCACCACGGGGTCAAGATTCAGGACAGCGCCCTCGTGGCTGCGGCGGTTTTGTCCAACCGGTACATCTCGGACCGCTTCCTTCCGGACAAGGCCATTGACCTGGTGGATGAATCCTGTGCCATGATTCGCACGGAGATCGACTCCATGCCGGCGGAACTGGATGAAGTGACCCGGCGCGTCATGCAGCTGGAGATCGAAGAAGCCGCCCTCAAAAAAGAACGGGACAAGGCCAGCCAGGAGAGGCTTGAGTCCATCCGCAGGGAAATCGGCGACTTGCGTGGCAAAGCCGATGCCATGAAGGCTCAGTGGGAAGGGGAAAAACAGCGCATCAAAAAGGTTCAGTCCCTTCGGGAAGAGATCGATAAAGTGCGCCACGAGGTGGAACTGGCCGAACGCAATTACGATCTCAACTTGGCGGCCCAGTTGAGACACGGCAAGCTTCCCGAACTGGAAAAGGAACTCAGGGCAGAGGAGGAAAAGCTTGCAGGGGAGCAGGCTGGAAGCCGCCTGCTCCGGGAAATGGTCACCGAAGACGAGATTTCCGAAATCGTGTCCCGATGGACGGGCATTCCCGTCACACGGCTTCTGGAAGGGGAACGGGAAAAGCTTCTGCGCCTGGATCAGGTCCTGCACAAAAGGCTCATCGGGCAGGATGAGGCGGTCAGGCTGGTGGCTGATGCCGTCATTCGGGCCCGGTCGGGCATCAAGGATCCCCGAAGACCCATCGGTTCATTCATTTTCCTGGGACCCACAGGTGTTGGAAAGACGGAGCTTGGAAAAACCCTTGCCGAAGCCCTGTTCGATACGGAAGACAACATCGTGCGCATCGACATGAGTGAATACATGGAAAAACACACGGTCTCCCGGCTCGTGGGGGCTCCCCCCGGCTATGTGGGTTACGAAGAGGGGGGACAGCTGACGGAATCGGTGCGCAGAAAACCCTACTGTGTCATTCTTTTCGATGAGGTGGAAAAAGCTCATCCCGAAGTGTTCAATGTGCTCCTTCAGATGCTCGACGATGGAAGGCTCACGGACGCTCAGGGGCGCACCGTGGATTTCAAGAACACGGTCATCATCATGACGAGCAACATCGGTTCCACCTATCTGCTCGAAGGAATCTCCGAAAAAGGGGAAATCAAGGACAGTGCCCGTGACAGGGTCATGGGGGAACTGCGCCGCAATTTCAGGCCTGAATTCCTCAACCGTGTGGACGATATCGTGCTTTTCAAGCCCCTCACGCTGGAAGAGATCAAGTCCATCATCGACCTGCTCACACACAATCTCAGCAGGCGGCTGACAGACCGGCGGCTCACCCTGGAGATCTCGGAAGGGGCCAGAGACTTCATCGCCCGGGCGGGATACGATCCTGTCTACGGGGCACGGCCTCTCAAGCGTTACCTGCAGCGTGAACTGGAAACACGCATCGGCCGGGCTCTGCTGTCAGGAAACATTCCCGATGGTTCCACCATAAAAGTGGACGTTCAAAACGAGGAGCTGGTGGTGGATCATGTGCCGCCGGGAGAATGATGACTCCCGCGGTTCCGGGAAGGTTTTTTCTTCTGATGCTGCGGTGACAGGAACCTGGCGGGCTGAACGAAGCAATCCTTTGCCTCCTGCCGGCCCCTTCTGAAGGGGCCGGCAGGCCTTGAAACCCAACAGGCCAGGGGGAGGGTGTCCTTTTTCTGCCCTGCATGGAGGACCATTCCCCGTTTTCGCAACTCTTTTCCCGTCACCGCAAAAATTCTTCAATCCCCAGTTCCCTGGCCCGCCTTTTCACTCTCCCGACAATTTCCTCATCCATCACGATGTCGTCGGGCCAGTCACGCGTGTGGCCATCTTCGGGCCCTTTTTTGGTGGCGTCCACGACGATGCGGTTTTCTTTTCGAATGATGTCCCTTTTGGGATCCACGTTGTTGAAGACCTTCCAAAGGACAAGGGAAGAGTCCCGCAAATCGAGGGCGGCGTCATAGAGGAGAAAAATGGAGAAGGCCCTGAGGGTCTCTTCCTCCAGGATGGCGGGAGCCAGTCCCGAACCGGTGACGGAACCATCCTTGCGCAGATTCATGAGCAGAAGCCGGTTTTTTACGGGAAGGCCGGGCACATGAATGCCTTCCAGGTGATCCGACACATTCCGCACCGCTTCCTCGATGGATTCCGCCGAAGGGAGGGGCGAGAGTGCGGGGGGATTGCGATCTCTTTCTCCTTCCATCCTGGCCGTGGCGTCGATGCCCACCTTGCCGCCGAAAAGGGCTTCGGGAGCACTGTGGTCCAGCACATCGAGCACACCTTCGGACACGTAGAGATCCTTTTCAAGGTCCACTTCGTTGAGTATGGTTTCCAGAACCTTCGAAGGGGATTGAAGGTCCACGTGGTCATCCACGAGAACCACTCCCTTGCAGAAGCTCATCTGCCCCTGCCCCCACACGGCGCTCATGACCCGCCGCGCATGGCCGGGATACTCCTTGGCCATGGAAAGCACGGTGATGTTGTGAAAGACGCCTTCCCATGGCAGCCAGAAGTCCTTCACTTCCGGAAGGACGGCATTCATGAGGGGCAGAAAAATACGTTCTGTGGCTCTTGCCATGTAGCAGTCCTCCATGGGAGGACGGCCCACGATGGTTGCGGGGTAGACGGGATTTTTCCGGTGGGTCACCGCCGTGACGTGAAAGACGGGATATTCGCCCACCAGGGAATAATAACCCGTGTGATCGCCGAAAGGTCCTTCCTCCCTCAGTTCATCGGGATCCACGTATCCCTCCAGAACGAACTCCGATTCCGCGGGCACTTCCAGGTCCACGGTGACGCATTTGACCATGGGAACGGGTTTGCGCCGGATGAAGCCTGCCAGGAGCATCTCGTCCGCACCCCGGGGAAGGGGGGCGGTGGACGCGTAGGTGACGGCGGGGTCGGTTCCGATGGCTACGGCAACGGGCATGCGTTTCTTCTCCTTGCGGTACTCCTGGTAATAGTGAGAACCGTCCTTGTGAATGTGCCAGTGCATCCCCGTGGACTTTTTGTCGAAGACCTGAAGGCGGTACATGCCCGCATTGCGCCGGCCCGACTTGAGGCTGCGGGTGATGACGACGGGAAGAGTGATGAAGGGGCCGCCGTCCAATGGCCAGCACTGGAGCACGGGAAGCCGGGAAAGGTCCACTTCGTCGCCCCTGTGAATCACCTCCTGGCAGGCAGCCTTTTTCACTTTTCTGGGAAAGAATCTCAGGAGATCCATGGCCATGGGGAGCAGCTTCAGACCCTCCCGCAGGGACTTGGGGGGATCCATCTCGATGAACTGGCGCAGCCGCCCCGAGAGCACGTCCAGGTTTGGCACTCCCAGTGCCATGGACATGCGCCGGTCACTGCCGAAGGCGTTGGTCAGGACAGGAAACTCAAATCCTTCCACGTTTTCGAAGAGAAGCGCCTTGCCTCCGCCGGGGGCTTTGGATGCGAGATCCGTGATCTGGGTGATTTCCAGGTGCCGGGAAACGGGGGCTTTGATTCTCACCAGTTCGCCCGCCTCATCCAAAACACTGACAAATTCCTGAAGGTTTTCATAGCTTGTTTTCATGAATAGCCCTTGTCTTTGAAGCGCCACTTTGCCCCCTTCACCCACCTGGCCATGGTCCGGGAGAAAGAGAAGGCTTCATCCTCTTTGTTCCGTCAGGAAAAATGAACGTCTGTCCAGACCGCCAGAAGGAGAAGGAAGGAAATGGCGCTGTTCACATGAAAAAATGCCACGTTGATCTTTTGAAGATCGTGGGGTTTGACGAGCCGGTGTTCGAGCCACAGAAGAAAGCTTATGGCCAGGAGGAAAGCGAGGTATATGGGGCCCATTTGAAAGGCGAAATGAACCGCCAGAAGAAACAGGAAGGTCAGGACATGGAGCCATGAAGAGATTTGAAAAGCTTTTTCCGCACCCCACCGTGCAGGAATGGACCGAAGGCCTGCCCGGCGGTCGAAATCCATGTCCTGGCAGGCGTAAAGGATGTCGAAACCTGCAATGTAGGTGATGAGTGCTGCGGAGAGCCACAACACCCGGCCATCCCATGTTCCCGTTGCGGCGATCCACGCTCCCAGGGGGGCGATTCCTATGGCCACACCCAGGAACAGGTGGGAAAAGGAAGTGAACCGCTTGGTGTAGGAATAGAAGAAGAGGAACCCGAGGGCGGGAAATGAAAGCTTGAAACACAGGCTTCCCAGCATGGCGGCCGCAAGGATGAAAGCCAGCGAAGACACTGCCGTGAAGGCCAGAACGGAGGACGGGTCGATTTCGCCGGTCACAATGGGGCGATGGGCTGTGCGGGGATTTTTTCTGTCGTAGTGATAATCCACATAGCGATTGAAGCCCATGGCGGCCGACCGCGCACCCGCCATGGCCGCCAGTATGAAAAAAAGAGTGTGAAAGGTGACGGAATGCTCGCGGTTTGCCAGAATGACCGCAGCGAGGGCGAAGGGAAGGGCAAACAGGGTGTGGCTGAACTTGATGAGCCGCCCGTAGGTGTGAATTTTTTTCAACCACATGACACGTTCCTCGAGGGTTGCCTCATTCCGTCAAACTCCGCTGCGCCCTTGAATCTTCAAAACCCGGTGGAATCAACCTTTTGGGATTATCCCCTAGTCAACGGGACGTATTTTTATTAGCATAGCCAACACCCGATGGAAAGAGCAACACGGTCAGCCTCAGAGAGGAGTCAGGGTATTTTTGTATGAAAAAGGGTGAAGAGCTGGAAGTGGCGGTGGAAAAGCTGGCCTTCGGCGGGAAGGCTCTGGCGAGAGTGGAGGGCTTTGTGGTGTTCCTCGATCACGCACTGCCCGGCCAGGTGGTGCGGGCGCGGATCGTGCGCCGCAAGCGCCAGTTCGCGGAAGCAAAAGTTCTGGAGGTCCTCAGACAGTCGCCCCATTACGTGGAGCCCTTCTGCGGGCATTTTGGCACTTGCGGCGGCTGCAAATGGCAGGACATGGATTACGCCGAACAGATTCAGTGGAAGAGGGAGCAGGTGCGGGAATGCCTGGTGCACCTCGCCCGGGAGGATCAGATTCCGGTGGAGCCTATCGTGCCCTCGGATCACGAGCGTTACTACCGCAACAAGATGGAATACACCTTCAGCGATCGCAGGTGGCTCCTTCCCTCGGAGATCGCCCGGGAGGACGTGACCCACGACCGCAGCTTCGCCCTGGGTCTTCATGTGCCCGGCTTTTACGACAGGGTTTTCAACGTGGAAGAATGCTTCCTTCAGTCCCCCCGCTCGGTGGAGATCCTGCGGGCGGTGAGAGACTGGTGCCGGAAAAGCGGCCTCCCTCCCTACAGTGTGAAAACCCATGAAGGGTTTTGGCGGTTCCTGGTCATTCGGGAAGCCAAACGAACAGGCCAGACCCTCGTCAACATCATCACGGCGCCGCACAGGGAAAAAAACGAAGCCGTGGAAAGGCTTGCGGATCACCTTTCGGACTCCTTTCCCTGGATGAGCACCCTTGTGCATTCGGTGACGGGCAAAAAGGCCCAGGTGGCTTTCGGCGAGACAAGCCGCATTCTCCGGGGTCCCGGATTCATCGAAGAAAGACTGGGAAGTCTCACATTTCGTATTTCCGCGCATTCCTTCTTTCAGACCAATCCTCACGCGGCGGAAAAGCTCTATGACACGGTGCTGGAAATGGCGGACCTTTCGGGCAATGAATGCGTGTGGGACCTGTATTGCGGCACGGGCAGCATCGCTCTTTATGTGGCCCACCGGGCGAGGGAAGTTCTCGGTTTCGAGGTGGTGGAAGAGGCCGTGCAGGACGCTTTTGTCAATGCCGAAATCAACCGTATCCACAACTGCCGGTTTGTCAGCGGGGACCTCAAGGATGTGATCCGGTCTGCCATGAGCGGGCTCAAAGGGGAAGGAAGGCCCCATGTGATCATCACGGACCCCCCCCGGGCGGGAATGCATCCCACAGTGCTCAAAGCCATTCTGGAGGCGGCACCCCGGAAAGTGGTCACCGTGTCGTGCAACCCGAGCACCCTGGCGCGGGATCTCTCCGTTCTTCTGGAAGCTTACGAGATCGAACGCGTACAACCCTTTGACTTCTTTCCCCATACGCCCCACATGGAGTGCGCGGTGAAGCTGGTGCGAAAAGAATGACACGAACCCTATGAAATCACGTCCAAAAAAGAAAAAATCCTGGAAAATGCTTGTCCTGAAGTTGCTGGGCCTTCTGGTGCTGGTGCTGGCTCTTTTGGCGGGGGGCTTCGCCTTGTATCTTCATGCGGAAATCAAGGACCGGTTCGAAGCCCGCCGCTGGAGTGTTCCTTCCCGCGTTTTTTCTGCAACCATTCCCCTTTATCCGGGCCAGGCCCTTTCAGTGGACCGGTTGAAGGAAATGCTTGAAAGCCGGCGCTACCGGGAAAGCGATGACGAAACGGTTCGCGCGGGAGAGTACAGGGTACAGGGCAACGTCATCTCAGCCCATTTGAGAGAGTTCAGCTTTCCGGGGCGGTCTTTGCCCGGGCGCCATGTGCGGTTCCATTTGAACCAGGGGAAAATCGCAAAGATCGAAGGCGACGAGGGCAGCATCGCTTTCCTGGAATTGGAGCCCGTGGAGATGGCCCGGCTTTTTGGCCACCAGAGAGAAAGCCGGCTGCTCATCAACATCCACCGCACGCCTCCCCATCTGCTGGACGCCATAATCAGCATAGAGGACCATCGTTTCTTCGACCACAAGGGTATGGACTTCCGGGCCATACTCAGGGCCCTCTGGGTGGACGTGAAAGCCCGGCGTGTGGTCCAGGGAGGGTCCACGATCACCCAGCAGCTGGTCAAAAATTATTTTCTCCAGCCCGACAGGAGCTTCAGAAGAAAGTTCGTGGAGGCTTACATGGCGGTGGTTCTCGAGGCCATGTACAGCAAGGAGGAAATTCTCGAGATGTACATGAACGAGATATATCTCGGGCAGAGGGGCAGCATCGCCATCCATGGCTTCGGCGAGGCCGCCCTTCACTATTTCGGAACCAATGTGGAGGATCTGGACCTGGCGGAAGCCGCCCTTCTGGCCGGAATGATGCGCGGGCCCAGTGTCTACTCGCCCGTGAACAATCCCCAGGCTGCCCTTCAGAGAAGAAATGTGGTTTTGAGGAGGATGCTGGAACTGGAAAAAATCAGCGGGGACGATTTCCGGAAAGCCGTGGAAACACCCCTGAAGCTGGCGGGAAGGACCCTGCCGGCCAAGTCGTCCCCGTACTTTGTGGATTATGTGCGTCACCAGCTGCAGGAGCTTTATGAACCGGCTGTTTTGGAGAGCGAAGGGCTGAGCATCTACACTTCCTTGCATCCCCAAATCGCACGGGCCGCGGAGAAGGCCGTGAGGGAGGGGCTGGAGGAACTGGACGGAATGGTGCCTCAGTCCAGCCGTTCCTCGGCGGCAGGGCCTCTTCAGGCTGCCCTCATCGTGGTGCAGCCCCGCACGGGCGCGGTGCTGGCCCTTGTGGGGGGGCGCGATTACGGGAAAAGCAGTTTCAATCGGGTGCTTCATGCCCATCGTCAGCCCGGATCGGCCATCAAGCCCTTCGTTTACCTCAGCGCTCTCGAGGATTTCTCAGCCGTGAGCCGGCTCGAGGATGAGCCGCGGCAGCACAGGGTGGGAGGAGAATGGTGGACGCCGAGGAATTACGATGGAAGGTATCGCGGAGGGGTGAGTTTCCGGCAGGCTCTGAAAGATTCCCTCAATGCGGCCACCGTGGATCTGGCCACGGAGCACGGGCTGGAAAACATTGTGGAAACCCTCCGGCAGTGCGGCATCGAATCTGTGCTGGAACCTTATCCGGCTCTTGCTCTCGGGGCTTTTGAGGTGACGCCCCTGGAGCTTGCGGGAGCCTACTCCGTTTTGGCCAATGACGGGCAAAAGCCCTTTCTTTTGAGCCTGAGAGAGGTGGTGACGGAAGAGGGGGAGGTTCAGGAAAAAAGGCATGTGGATTTCACCACCGTGACCACACCGGCCAGGGCTTTTATCATAACGGACATATTGAAGGATGCTGTGGAGACGGGCACGGGCAGAGCCATGAGAGGCTGGGGCATCGACTTTCCCGTGGCGGGCAAGACGGGGACCACCAGCGATTACAGGGATTCATGGTTTGTGGGGTACACCAATGACCTGCTGGTTGCCGTCTGGGTGGGCTACGATGACAATCAGTCCACCAGGTTGAGCGGATCGCGGGGCGCGGGCCGTTTGTGGGCCCGCTTCATGACCGAGGCGCGCCCCTGGTTTCACGCCGGGAACTTCAGGGTTCCGCCCGGCGTTGCGGAGAGAGTGGTTTGCAAAGAATCGGGTGAACTGGCTGTCCCCGGGTGTTCCGACCGGGTTCGGGAGTTTTTCCTCACGGACAATGTTCCTCAGTCCTATTGCCCCGTTCACACGGTTCCCTGGTGAAGAGGACACGGAGCCGCTTGGATGGCTTTGGATGCGGAGATTGTGATGGTCGGGGAACGATTTTGCGGTCGGGGGAACTTTGTGGCGTCCGGCGTCGGACAGGGAGAAAGACCTTGAAAAATACAAAAGTGCGTGAAAAAGAGTCTGTTGAATGGCGACTGGCGAACTTCCACCTTCGGGCGGTCTTGTTTCTGGGATTGGCCGCATTTCTTGCCGGATGCGCCGCGCCGAGGCAGTATGTTTACTATCCTCAGGACCAGGAACGCGCGGCGCCTTCTGCGGAACGGGTCGCTCCTTCCACCGTGCCTCCCCCGTCGGCGGGTGTCCTTTCCCCCGTTGATACCGCAACCATACGTGAAATGGAGCTGGACCCGGAGCGGGAGAGGGCGGGGAGGCGCGCAGCTGAGGCTGCCGAACCGGCAGCGCCCCAGCATTTCGCATCCATGCACCTCGTGGACCAGGCGGGAGCGGCCCTGAATGAAGGCCGGGTGGAGGACGCCATTTCCATGTACGAACAGGCGGTGCAGGTGGACGTCTACAATGGAGAGGCCTTCTTCGGGCTTGCACGGGCATGGCACGCACAGGGCACGCAGAGAAAAGCTCTCGAATTTGCCAGGAGGGCGGAAATGCTCCTTCAGGGCAACTCCTCCCGGCTGAAGGAGGTCTATCTTCTGCAGGCGGAAATTCACCGCCGCATGGGAGACACGTCCCAGGTGGAAAGGTACCTGGGAAAAGCGTCACGCCTCTGACTCCGGTCTGCCTTCGGGATGAAGCTGTTCAGGGAATGTCCGGCATTGAGGGCACCCGCACTTTCTAACTCCGGAGTAAGGACGCAAGAGGTTCTGGTGCAACATTCACGGGACATTCCCCGGGATCGCCGTGCCGGCCGGGGAGGTGTTTTTCAGGGGGAACGGGGTTTTTTTCCATCTCCCGCGGAATCTCCCTGGGCCTCCTTTTCCGGTTCACAGGGCGATGGGGGCGTGTCTTTGCCGTAGAAAGTCTTTTTGAGCCGTTCCAGGGGTTTTTGAGTGATGGGAAACCTCTTTTCTATCCAGCACACGGCCCTTCTCAATATGGGAATGTCTGCGGAGAGAACCACGAGGCTCAGGAGAAGAAAGAGCCATCCCGGAAGGATCGGCAGCAGAGCCACCACGAGTCCCGTGAGCGCCAGGAGCATTCCCAGAGTGATTCGAATCAGTCTTCCCATAATGAAACATCGGCAAGCTTGGGGCTGGCGCACCGATGGATTGGGGCGCCAGCTCTTCCTTGAACATGCAAGGACACCCGGCGTGTGAAGGACTGGACGGCCGGTGCGGGCTGGGCCGGCACGCCGTCACGATCAATGAGCATTGGCGAAGAACCGGTTGAACGCATTGAGGTACGCTCTGCCCGTTGCTTCAATGACATCGGGGCTGGTGCCGATTCCCGAATACACCGTTCCCTGTATATCCACCCTCACCATGGCTTCACCCAGGGCGTCCTTTCCCGTGGTGACCGCTTTCAGGTCAAAATCCTGCAATTTTCCCTGCTCTCCCACGATGCGCTCGATGCAGTTGAAGACGGCATCCACGGGTCCGTTGCCTGTGGCGGCATCGGTGATCTTTTCACCCCCCCTCACCAGGGTGACCGACGCCAGGGGCACCATGGTGTTGCCGCTCATGATCTGCAGGCTGTTGAAGGAAAAAGTTTCCGTGACCTTCGTCATCTCGATTTCCACAATGGAGCGCAGGTCCTCGCTGGTGATCTCCTTTTTTCTGTCGGCCACATTGAGGAATCGCTGATGAACCCTTTCGAACAATTCCTTTTCCAGTTCGTAACCCATCTCCTTGAGGCGGTGGCCGAGGGCCGCACGTCCCGATCTGGCGGTGAGGACGATTTTGTGCTGGCGAATGCCCACATCTTCCGGTTTGATGATTTCATAGGTGCTGCGGTCCTTGAGAATGCCGTCCTGGTGAATTCCCGATGAATGGGAGAAGGCGTTGGAACCGATGATGGCCTTGTTGGGCTGCACGGGAATGTTCATGAGGCGGCTCACCATTCGGCTCGTCCGGTAGATTTCCTCCGTTTTGATGTCCGTGCGGACCCCGTAGGAGGCTTCACGGGTTTTCAAAATCATGACGATTTCTTCCAGGGATGCGTTTCCTGCCCTCTCGCCCAGTCCGTTGATGGTGCACTCCACCTGGTCCGCCCCATTTTGCACGGCCGCCAGGCTGTTGGCCACAGCCAGGCCCAGATCGTTGTGACAGTGGACACTCAGAAGCGCGCGGTCCAGGGCCGGAACGGCTTCCCGAAGTTTTCGCACCAATCCGCCGTATTCATCGGGAATGGCGTACCCCACCGTGTCGGGGACGTTGATGACGGTGGCCCCCGCTCCTATGGCGGCCTCTATGATGCGGCAGAGGTACTCGAAGTCCGTGCGGGACCCGTCCTCCGTGGAATACTCCACATCTTCGCAGTATTTTTTGGCGTGGCGCACAGCTTCCACGGCCATGTGCAGCGCCTTGTCACGGTCCTGCCGCAGCTTTTTCTGCAGATGGATGTCCGAGGATCCCAGGAAAACATGGATTCTGGGTCTTTCAGCGTCTTTCACGGCTTCCCATGCCAGGTCGATGTCCTTTTCAACGGCGCGGGCGAGGCCGGCAATGGCGGGCCCTTTCACCTGCTGAGCTACGGCTTTGACAGCCTGCAGGTCCTCCGGAGAAGAACATGGAAAACCGGCTTCGATCACGTCAACCCCAAGCCGTGCCAGCTGATGCGCGATTTCGAGCTTCTGGTTCTTGTTCAGTTTGGCGCCCGGTATCTGCTCGCCGTCCCTCAATGTGGTGTCAAAAATGTGTATTTTCCTGGCCATGCTGATTTTTCCTTCTTTCTTGGGAATTCTTTTTCTTTTGAAAGATGCCCGCATTATAAAAAACAAAAAGGCCATGGGGGCAACCCCATGGCCTCACGCTTCCTCAAGTTTCCCGGCCGTGGTCACAGCCGGAGAGAAAAGCCGGGGGATCCCCCATTCCAACTCCTCCGGGTAAGGAGCAGTCGTCCAAGTAGAGAGAGAAGAAGGAGATCCGTGAGCTTTCTTTGCATGTGTTCAATCCCTGCCCGTTTGAAAGGCATTTTCCCAATTATGCGTCTTCGTTCCGCCTTTGAGGTGGTATCATGTCCATGCGGCAGCATGTTGAAGGAATTATCAGGCTTCCATGGACAAAGATCAAGATGAAAATCAAGGGTTTTCCGCATTTTTCTTCTTCACATGGGGGGAGGTCATGGTGACGTGTTTTTCATGGTTCACATGTGATTTGGCAAGGTATTCAAAGGTTTTGCCGTGTGCGGGGGAGTGGGGGCATGCCCGTGCGCACAGACTTTGATTTCGTTCCCCATGAGGTGCGCGCAATCCTGTCCGCTGTCCACGGGGCGGGTTTTCAGGTGTGGCTGGTGGGGGGGGCTCTTCGCGATTTTTTTCTGGGCTTGCCGCCAAAGGATTGGGATCTGGCCACCACTGCCTCCGGGGAAACCCTCATGGGCATGTTTCCCAAAGTGATCCCTGTGGGCCTGCAGCACGGGACGGTGACCGTGCACAGGGAAGGAGGCGGGGTGGAAGTGACCTGCCTGGGAAGCCTGGAGGGGCTTTCCTTGGAAGAGGATCTGGAACGGCGCGATTTCACCTTCAATGCCATGGCCCTTTTGTACCCAACCGGTGAGCTTTTGGATCCTTTCATGGGCATGAGGGATTTGCAGGGACGGACCGTGAGAGCGGTGGTCAACCCTCACCGGCGGTTCAGGGAGGACCCGGCGCGCATCCTGCGTGCCGCAAGGTTCATGGAATCCCTGCAATTCAAAATGGACCCCCGGACACGGGCAGGCGTGCCTTCGGGCCTGCCGGGTCTTGGTGAGGTGGCGGCGGAGAGGGTTCGCGATGAGATGCTCAGGATTCTTTCTGCCAGGAAAGCCTCCCGGGCCCTGGACTGGCTGCGCCGCGTCGGGGCTTTGGACCGGGTCATGCCCGAATTGGCTGAAAGCTACCAGAAGAGAGGTTCCTCCCGCCCCCACATGAGCCTTTATGAGCAGTCGCTTCTCACTGTGGACATGTGCCCCTGCCCTTTGCCCGTGAGGCTGGCCGCGGTCATGGGGCAGCTGGGGAAAGGGAGGACCCGGCGGATGGCCCGTGGAGGGGGCAGGGCCGGTGAGGACTGGAGGCAGGAGGGGGCCCGAATGGCGGTGAAAATCATGGAGCGGTGGCGCATGCCCAAAAGGGACATCAAGCGGGTGGAGGCCGTCATCGCACGCCAGTTGACGCCTCAGGCTGTTTACTGGAGCAGGCCCCGCATGAGAAAGGCCCTGGCCCGCCTGGAAAGGGAGGAGGTGCAGGATGTGATGGATCTTGTCCTGGCAAGGGCGGCCGCGTTGAAAAGACATGAAAGGGAGAGGAGGGCCCTGCGGGAAAAAATGAAAAATTTACTGGAGAGTGATCCGCCGCTCCGGACAAGGGACCTGAGGCTGACGGGTCAGGATGTGATGCGGCTTTTGAACCTGAAGCCCGGCCCCATGGTGGGAAAAGTATTGCAGAAGATGCATGAACAGGTTTTGAAGAATCCTTCCCTGAACCATCCGGAACACCTGGAAATCTTGATGAAAAAAATGTTTTTGAAGGTGTCCGCGCCGTGAGGAACGGATCCCCGAAAGGGGCTCCTTGCGGAAGCGATTTGAACGGGTCGTGTCCCTTCTTAGAAGTTGACAGACACTCGGCAATGGCTTATTGGATAAAGTAATGTGCACTATATCAGTATATCCACTACCCATACGTCTCACCACGCAACCCAATCCTAAGGAGGAGAAGATGAAAGGCATTCTAAAAAAGGGGTATTTTTTCGGAATTGTGGCCGTGCTCGCCATGATGGTGGGGGCAGTGAGCGCTCAGGCCAGGATGGTTCCCAAAGTCGACAATTTTATCATTTTCACCGATCAGTCCGGTTCCATGTACATGACTCACCAGGAACTGGATGAGGTGAAAATCGTGGCCGCCAAACAGCTTTTGATGGAGATGAACGACCAGATTCCCGAACTGGGTTACATGGGATCTCTTTACATGTACGCGCCTTTCAGTGAAGTCCAGGCGCCCCAGGTCTATCAGACACGGGACATGGCCGCCGCCATACAGCAGATTCCTGAAGATCAGGCCATCTTCGGAAGAGTCACTCCTTTGGGCGACGGCATTGCCCAGCTGGACGGGGTTCTGGCCCAGCTTTCCGGTAAAACGGCGGTCATCGTGGTGGGTGACGGTGAGGACAACAAGGGCAGTGACGCCATCATGCAGGCCACCCGCATTGTGCAGCAATACCCCGACGTGTGCTTCCATGTCGTCTCCTTCGCTGAAAGAAAAGAAGACAAGATCACCAATGAACAGCTCGCGGCCGTGAACAACTGCATCCTGGTGGAAGGCACGGAACTCCTGGCCAGCAGAGCGGCTCTGGACCAGTTCGTCCGTGATGTGTTCTACGGTGAAGAAGTGGTCGTGGTGGAAGAAGAAGTCATCGTTCTCAGAGGCATTCAGTTCGCCTTCGACAGCAGCGAGATCAGGCCCGAATGGCGCCCTGTCCTCGATGAAGGCGCCCGGGTGCTCATGGACAATCCGGAAATCGACGTTGTGATCGAAGGTCACACCTGCTCCATCGGCACGGACAGCTACAACCTGGGTCTTTCCGAGAGACGCGCCGCTTCCGTGAAAAATTACTTCCTCACCAGAGGGATTTCCGAAGATCGTATGACCACCGTGGGTTACGGAATGCGCAGGCCCATCGCCGACAACACCACCGAAGAGGGCAGAAGGCTCAACCGCCGTGTTGAAATCAAGATCGCCGATTGAGATCTTTGAAAGGCTCTGACCTTTTGGGAACCCCTGGAGCCCGTGATGGAAACGGGCGGGCTCCGGGTTTAGTTCGAAAAGATGGTGATTTGTTTCCGCCAGGTGGAAAGATGTTTGAAAACTGAAAAGCCGGAAAGGATGTTCTTTACGGCGAAGGTTGATGAAATGCGTGCACCAGCGTGTGTGAATGGGTATTGGGCTCCATGAGTGACGATTGAAGGCAACCGTGAAGGGCAGGGGCTATGATGAGAAAAATCCAAAAAACATTGGGAGTGGCTTTATGTGTTCTTTTCCTGGCGAGCCCCGTGGTGTTCGCTGCGGAACACGGGCTGAGCGAGGCTGAGAAAAGCTTCATTGTTTTTAAAGATAAATGGTTCAGCAAACTCAATCAGCACTGCAGGCACGGAAAAGAGAACATGGAAGTGCTCTCCAACGGCGAAGGCTTTTATGTGGCTCAGTACAGTGAAGTGGCGGAGCAGTCTCTTGAAGTCAAGGAGACGGGCGTGAAGGAATCTCCCTTCGTGGGAATTCTTCGCTACCATCGAACCACTTTCAGCGCGGAAGCCATGACAAAGGAAGAAGCTCTGAACGGTCCCTTCAACACAGTTTCTCTCCAGGGTGTCACGGAAATTTTTCGATACTCCAATGGAGAGTGGGTATACTGATCAAATTGTGCCGGAGTCCTGAGGCGAGGTTCCCGCCCTTGCCCGTGACTTTCCCTGATTGGCAAAAAAATTGAACAGCCAGCTTTGCTTCCCCAGTTCAGGAGGGAGTCGGGAAATTCCCTCCTGAGCCCTTTTTCAAAACCCTGCCGGCTATTGGATCCACTCCGTCAATGCCCCTGTGACCATATACTGTTGCGGACCTCCTCTCCGGTCCCCTTCACGGAAACACTGCCCTCCCGGCAGGTGAACCGATGCGTTTCCATCTCCGCATCCTCCTGAAGGTGCCGTCCATTCTATTCGGGCCCTTTCCCCTTCCCTGAAGAACCCTCGCAACCATGATGTCAGCGGATCCCTTCGATGAAAACGTCCCGCTTCCTCGACAGGGGGCAACGCTGCTGATTCAGGGATGGTGTGTTGTTCTGCCTCGTCCTTCCCGCGAAGGCAGGGATCCTGAAGATCTTGAAAAAGCTGGATTCCCGCCTTCGCGGGAAGGACGTGAAGGGAGTTTTATGACGTGAACGTTGTTTTATTCAGGGTGGAAAGGCTTACGTCAACAGCATTGCGGGGGTGAGGGGGGGCACTTCCCGTTTCCTGCCCGGGGTCATATATTTTCCCCTGGAGGTTGCCGTCATGAAAAGTGCAGAAAACGTCTACGGCCTGCCGGAAAATATTGTAAGATGGCTGAGATCGTAATGGCCTTTATCTCTCGTCAACGAAGCCCCCGATGGGCCTGCCGAAGGGAGTGTCGCCGTGTCCAGGAGACTGCTTAAACTGCTGAATGAGCGGGAGGCACACATCCTCCTGTTTGTACTGGGCTGCATTTTGGTCAACTGGCCTTTTCTGGATGTTTTCATGGGAAAGGATCTGTTCAGCGGGTTCGTGAACGTCTTTTTGCTGTGGATCATCATTGTATTGGTGCTTTTCCTGTTGAGCAGAGGGTGCAACGGTTCATCGAACCATGAAAATGAGCAGAGACAGAAGGAACGGTCATGATCGACCCTCGTGTAGTGCTCCTGGCTTTTTTCATATACATGGGGTTTCTTTTCCTCATAGCCCTCTGGGTGGAAAAGAAAGCCAAAGAAGGCAGAAGTCCGTCCAGATACCCTATGTTTTATTCCCTTTCCCTGGCCGTTTACTGCACGGCATGGACCTACTATGGCCAGGTGGGGATCGCTGCCACATCCGGCCTTCTCTTCCTCTCCGTGTACCTGGGACCCACGGTGGCCATATTCCTTTGGTGGACGGCCCTGCGCAAACTCATCCGGCTCAAGAACAAGCACCGGGTCACCAACATCGCCGATTTCATATCAGCCCGTTACGACAAATCCCAGTCCATTGCGGTCATCGTGACCCTCATGGCCCTCTTTGGAACCATGCCCTACATCGCCCTTCAGCTGAAGGCCATCACCTCCACCTTTTACCTCATCAGCACGACGGTTCCCCTGGAAGGTTCCGGTGAATCCGCCGTGACCTCCATGATTCGGGAACACGTCGGTCCCATGGTGACCTTTCTCATGATCGTTTTCACCATCATTCTGGGGGTCAGGCGCCTCGACCCCACAGAACGGCATGAAGGGATGGTGGCGGCCCTGGCCGTGGAATGCATCGTGAAACTCCTGGCTTTCCTGGTTGCGGGCATTTTTGTCACCTACTTCCTCTTTTCCGGTTTCGGGGACATTGCCCAGAAAATCATGGAAAGTCCCCATGCAAGCCTCTACGAGGAAGGTTCCCTTGGGTTCGAACAGACCCCTTATCTCACCTGGGGAACCCACTTCATTCTCTCCATGGCCGCCATTCTCTTTCTTCCGCGGCAGTTTCACGTGGCCGTGGTCGAAAACTCCAATGAAAACCACATCAAAACGGCCATGTGGGCTTTTCCCCTCTACCTGCTGCTCATCACCATCTTTGTGGTCCCCATTGCACTCGGGGGGCTGATCATGGGACTGCCCGTGGCCGAGGCGGATAGTTTCGTGCTCATGCTTCCCCTCATGGAAGGGGAAGCCTGGCTTTCCCTGCTGGTCTTTATCGGGGGGTTTTCGGCGGCAGCGGGCATGATCATGATCGCTGCGGTCACCACGGCCACCATGATGACCAACCATGTGTTCCTTCCCCTGGTGGGAAGGGTGCCCCGGCTGGAATTTCTCAAAAGGCACCTGCTTCGATGCCGGTGGGTGGCCGTTGCCATCGTCATTGTGACGGGGTACGGGTTCATGGTGGCCATCGGTGAATCTTACATGCTGGTCAACATTGGCCTCATGGCTTTCGCCATGGCCCTGCAGTTTGCCCCTCCCATAATCGGCGGTCTTTTCTGGCGGCGGGGAAACAAAGTGGGAGCCAGGTGGGGATTGATGGCCGGATTCGTCGTCTGGCTCTACACCCTGCTCCTGCCTTCTTTCGTCAAAAGTGGCTGGATGTCGCCATCCTTTCTCCTGGAAGGCCCCTGGGGAATCAGCCTTTTGAAACCGGAAGCTCTTCTGGGATTGTCCCTGGAGGACCCCCTGAGCCACACGGTCTTCTGGAGCCTTTTGCTCAATGTTTCCTTCTATGTTCTGGGATCCCTCACGGGCGCCCGGTCCCGTGAGGAGGAAAGTCTTGCCCAGGAATTTGTGGATGTGCTCAAGGTTTCGGCCCCCATCTCCCGAAGCCAGGACCGGGAGGCCCGCATTGAGCTGGCGGAAAAGGGTGAGGACCTGGAAACCGTCCTCCTCCAGTATTTTCATCCCCGGGATGCCCGTGCCATTCTCACCAGGTGCATTGAAAAAATCGGCCTGGAGGGCAGAGAAACGGTCTCCATGGCGGAACTGGTGGAACTGCAGAGCGAGGTGGAAAAGTCCCTTGCGGGGTCCATCGGGGCGGCTTCCGCCTACAAGGCCATGTCCGATGGAATCACTCTGAGCCCCCAGGAATCCAGGGAACTTTCGGAAGTTTATGCGGATATTCTCAAGGACCTGAGAGTCACCCCCGGAGAGCTCAAGGAGAAGGTGGACTACTACCAGGAGCGCGAATCCCTGCTTCTGCAGCAGGCGAAGGAACTCAAGGAGAAGGTGGACGCGCTGGAAAGGGAAATTGCCGAGAGGCAGAAGGCGCAGAAAGCCCTGCAGGAGAGTGAGTCGCGATACCGCAGCCTGGTGGAAACCATGAACGAAGGGCTGGCCATAGAGAACGAGGAGGGAATCATCACCTACGTCAACAATCGTCTCTCGGAAATGTGGGAGTGTTCGCCGGAAGATATCATGGGCCGGACTCTCACTGATTTTTTGGAAGATGGCCAGCGGGAGATGGTGGAAGAGAAACTGGAAAGGCGCCTTTCCGGGGAAGTGGTGACCTGTGAGGTCACATGGGCAGGCAAGGAGGGAAGCAAGATCTCCACCTTTGTTTCCGTGGTGCCCTACCTCAATGCGGAAGGCCATTACGAAGGCTGTTTTTCGGTCATCACGGACATCACTCCCCTGAAAACCCTGGAACGGGAGAAGGCCAACATCATTTCCATGTTTGCCCATGACATGAGGTCCTCTCTCGTGGGCATTCACGGACTCGGTCTTCGCCTGTTGAACAAGTATTCCTCCATGGACGATGAAAAGAGAAGCGAGTATCTGCAGATCATCAACAGGGAAGCTTCCAAGCTCGAATCCCTGGTGGACGATTTTCTGGAGTTTTCCCGTCTTGAAACGGGCAGGTTGAAGCTGAAGTTTTCTCCCACATCCATGGAGAAGGAACTGCAGGAACTGCACGAAGCCTACTATGCCAAAACGGCCCAGGCAAAGGTTCGAATGGAGTTGAACATCGAAGGGACCCTCCCGGTCATTCAGGCTGATGCAAACAGGCTCAGGCGGGTTTTCACCAATCTTCTGGACAACGCCATCAAGTTTTCCAGACCCAACACCACCATCTCCCTCGAGGCGAGGGAGGTGGAAAATGGTCTGGAGATAAAAATCCGGGACCAGGGCGTGGGCATCCACCCCCATGAACTGCCCTTCATCTTCGACCTCTTTCACCGGGGGAAGGGAGACGACAGGAAGGATGGGTACGGAATCGGCCTCGCCACCGTGAAAGCCATTGTGGAAGGACATGGGGGCAGGGTGAATGTGACGAGCGAGCTCAACAAAGGATCCGAGTTCACCATCTTTTTGCCCAGGGAGGCCAGGGGCAAAGAGCAGTGCCAGCAGTGAGGGTCCCTGAATCGTTTCCATGAAAGACTTGAGCCAAACACTCATTTTGACGGAAAAGCCTTCCGTGGCCCGGGACTTTGCCAGTGCCCTGGGAGTCCGGGGGCGCAGGAACGGGTTTCTCGAAGGCAACGGCTTTGTGATCACCTGGGCCGTGGGCCACCTGCTGGAGCTTTCCCAGCCGGCTCAATACGATGCCAGGTGGCGCCGATGGGATTTGCGCACTCTGCCCATCCTTCCTGACCGGGTGGTCTACAGGCCCATCGCCCAGGTGGAAGATCAGCTTCGGGTGATTCAGTCCCTGCTCGCAAGAGCCGATGTGGGGCGCATTGTCATCGCCACCGACGCGGGGCGCGAGGGAGAACTCATCGCCAGGACCATTCTGGAAACCGTGGAAAACCCTTCCCGGGAGGTGTTCCGCTTCTGGACGTCCCAGGCCCTCACCCCTGAAGTGGTCTCCGCCGGCATGAAGGAGCTCCAACCCGCATCCCGGTTTCAGCGGCTCTGGAATGCGGGCAAAGGGCGCCAGGTGGCCGACTGGCTTGTGGGCATGAACTTTTCCAGGGCAGCGACCCTCAAATGCCGGGGAGCTTCCAGGGAGACCTATTCCGTGGGGCGCGTGCAGACGGCGGTCCTGGCCCTCCTGGTGGAGCGCAGGGAGGAGAGGGACCGCTTCAGGCCGGAACCTTACTGGGTCCTCAAGGCTCTTTTCTCCCATGAAAAGGGTTCCTGGTGGGGAAGCTGGTTCAAGGGCGATGAAGGACGCTTCACTGCCCTGGAGGAGGCGGAACGGGTCGCTTCCCTTCTTCCCGGTCAGTGGGGGGAGGTCGCCTCCGTCAGGAAAAGCAGGAAGAGCCAGCTTCCTCCCCACTTGTATTCCCTGACGGATCTGCAGCGGGATGCCAACGGCAGGCACGGGTTCTCCGCCAAAGAAACCCTCGATCTGGCTCAGAACCTTTACGAAGAGAAAAAGTGCCTCTCATACCCCCGAACGGATTCACGGGTGCTTGGCACCCAAAATGTTGCCCTTGTCCGGAAAGTCCTGGAAAAACTCGAGGTCACCCATCCGGAACTCTTCCAGGGAATGGACCGCCGCCTTGTGAACCCTTCCAACAAGAGGGTTTTCGACGATTCGAAACTCACGGACCATCATGCCCTCATTCCCCTTGCTCCCCTTCCTCAGGGGGTCTCGGGGAAAGAAGCCCTCCTCTACGACCTTGTGCTCAGGCGTTTTGCGGCGGCTTTTCATCCGAAATTCCAGTATGAAGCCACGGAGATCATCACCCGTGTTGCCGAAGAGAACTTCAGAACGCGGGGCACCCGCCCCGTCGTGTGGGGGTGGAAGGCGGTTTTTCAGAACCTCAGGGAGGGAGCTGCTGAAGCGGGAGAGGGGGAGGAAGATTCGGAGGCGGAAAACCTTCCTCCCCTGAAAGAGAAGGACCGCGCGCGTGTCACCGACACAAAACTGCTGCAGAAGATGACTCAGCCCCCTCCCCAGTACACGGAAGCCCTTCTCCTCAAGGACATGACCAACCCTTCACGCCATGTGGAGGAGGAGGATCTTCAGAAGGTTTTCAGGGGAGAAGTGGGCCTGGGCACTCAGGCCACCCGCGCCCAGATCATCGAAACACTGCTCAAAAGGAGCTACATCGTCCGTGAAAACAAAAAAATCCTTCCCACGGAAAAGGGCTGCGCCCTGGTGCAATACCTGAAAACGTTTTCCGTGGCCGGGCAGTTGACCTCCCCCCGGGAAACGGCACGCTGGGAGCAGGACCTGGAGCGGGTCGCACGGGGAGAGGGGAACGTGGAGACTTTTCTTCTGGGCATCCGGCGGCTGGTGGTGGAAGGGGTCGCGGAGTTTCAAAAGGAAAGGGGTGGGGGAGCTTTTCCCAATGGCTACGGACAATGCCCTGCCTGCGGAGGGAAAATCATCGAGGGGAAAAGGGGGTTCGGATGCTCCCACTGGCGTGAGGCTGACGGGGGCTGTCCCTTTGTCATCTGGAAAAGAACATGGGGACGTGTTTTTTGGCCGGGAATGGTGCGCCGTCTGCTCCAGGAAGGTTCCCTGCCGCCCCTGGATTTCGTGTCTTCCAAGGGAAGGCCCTGCACAGGTCCCGTGACGCTGGAAAAGGATGAAAAGACCAACCTGTGGGGATTGCGCTTTGAAGAGAGGGAGCACCCTCCTTTCCGGGGGTCCCGGGATGGGGAAAATGATTGTCCTTCCCTGAGCCGGAGCCTTTGCCCCCTGTGCGGGGGGGAAATGGTGGAGGGTGAAAAAGGCTACGGGTGTTCCCGCTGGCGCCTCGAGAGCGGTGGGTGCCGTTTTGTCATCTGGAAGATCATGGCGGGCCGCAGCATTTCCCCGTCTGAAGCGGCCCGGCTGCTCATGGAAGGTCGCACTTCGCCCCTCGGGGGGTTCCGGTCCCGGAAGGGCAAACCCTTCAACGCCTGTCTCCAGTTGGAAAGCCCCGATTTCCGCGTGGGGTTTTCATTCACTTCCGGGTGACCCCCTGCAACGGTCCGTTGAACGCCCGGGAATCGCCACAGGCGTCACAGCTTCCTCCGGAGCTGCAATCAATACTCGTACTTCCAGTTGACCCCCAGGCCCGTGGACGCATCGGAGCCCGCCTCGCCCTCCACGGTGACGTTGGGGGTGATTTCCACCTCCACTCTGGCCCTTCCGCCATGCCCCCGAATGTCTCTCTGAATGTCCACGTAAATGTCTTCGCTCAGGTATTTTCCAATGCCCACGGCCGCCGGGGCCTCCTCTTCCAGGCCTTCGCGCACCTCGAGCCTGTCCACTCCCAGAATCCTTCGCGTGCGCTCCATGATGCCCGGTTCTCCATTGTTGCCCAAAAGGGAGCGGGC
>PXBG01000114.1 GCA_003566995.1 Syntrophobacteraceae bacterium | reverse complement strand
GGCCAGCACTTCAGCCCCCCTGTGCGCCAGACGTTCTTCATTTTCCTGGTAGTGGGCTTCAGCGAAAAGGTAGGCCGCCAGAAGGCGCCACTGTTCACCCTTTCCTTCTCTTTCCACGCACCTGTGAAAGGCCTCCTCCACCTGGCCATGGGAGTTTTCCGGCATGAGTGCTCCCTTTTCTTCCAGGCAGGCCAGAAAATCTTTTCCTGTTTCCACTGCGGGAAAGGCCCCTGGCACATGCTCACCTTTATTATCCTCGGCGTGGACTTCTTCTAAAGGGGGAGTGCCGGAAGCGGGTTCCAGGACAGGCCCTCCACCTTCTGGTGCCTCCTCCGGACTCGTGACCCTTTCCGCGGAAGGGGAATTCTCCCCGGGGTTGTTCTTTTCAGCCGTCCTGAAGTCAAACACCAGCCGGTAACCACTTCTTCCATACGAAGGGGCGGCAAGGTATTCGTACTTGAAATCAACACGTTCATCATCGTAGGGAATCCATATGCGCCCATCCTCTCCCACACGCAAAATCTCCACATTCTTCACCCGGGTGAGGGACCGGTGACCATCGATCCTGGATGCGAGGGAAGTGTCCAGGCGATGAAAACGGAGCATCAGCCCTCCTTCCGGCGCGTGTTCCATGCGAAAGGGGTGGGCTCCTTGAGCGTCAAAAACCAGACGGGAAAAGTTGGGGTGTTCACCAAAACGAACATTGTGCAAACGGGTGGGCTCCACGGCAAATGCTCCACACAAGAACAGAGCCAGGGAGATGGCAACTCCCCAAAATATGGCGAAGACCGGCGGCATTTGAGTCCCTTTTATTCCCATATCTTTCCCAACCCCCCAAGAACAGGATGAAGATGGTCATGACCCTATGAAGAGAAACACTCCTGTGGAGCTTGGCATTAAACATGCCAAGGTGGATGAAGTTCGGCGGCAACCCCTGACGGTTCTTTCACCCAAGGTTGCTGACCCAAGCTTTTTCACCCTTCATAACATCCCCGCCACGTCATTCCCGTGGAGGCGGGAATCCGGTCTTCAAGACCACCCGGATCCGCATCCTTTGCGTGAACGACGGCCTTTGCGTGAACGACGGGACAGGGCAACACACAATCCGTTCAACCAACAGCATGGACGGTTCCACCTGATGCGGCCCTTTGAAGCGAGCCGGGGGGCAGTGATTTTCAAAAACTTTTTTTATGAAAATAAGATTGATGTGGAGTGGTGCGGGCTCAGGCAGGGATGCAGGGAAAGGCGGGGTCTATGCAATGAAGGAAATGCCCGGGAGAAACCGCTGTGAAAGAGCGTCCCCCCGTGAGGCCTTCTCATCTCGGGCCGTCACCTCGTCAGAAAAGACTAATCATCGAGACCTCCCATGATTTCAGAAGACAAGAGCTTTTTCTTTTTCATCTTTTCGATGAGAGTCGTGCGATTGAGGCCCAGAAGCTTGGCAGCCTGATTCTTCACGCCACCGGATTTTTTGAGCGCCTCCAGGATGAGCGTGTTTTCCAGTTCGTCGAGGGTCCTTTTGAGATCGATCCCCTGTTCATCAAGTCCGATGGAGGGGAAAGACTGACGCAGAGGCTGCACCTGCATCCTTTGGGGAAGGTCTTCCAGTTGGATTTCATCCCCCTCCGTGAGAATGACCATTCGCTCGATGACGTTTTCCAGTTCCCTCACATTTCCCTGCCAGCCGTAACGCTGCATGGCATCCATGGCAGCGGAGGACACCCTTTTCAGGGGAAGGCCTTTTTTGTGGCTGTGGACCTGAAGAAAGTGGTGCGTGAGCAAAACGATATCTTCGGCACGCTCGCGCAAGGGAGGCACCCTGATGGGAATGACGTTGAGCCGATAAAAAAGATCTTCCCTGAAATCCCCCTGCGCCACCATCCTGTCCAGGTCCTTGTTGGTTGCCGCCAAAATCCGGGCGTCCACCTGAATGGTCCTGGATCCTCCCACGCGCTCGAATTTCTTCTCCTGAATGAACCTCAGAAGCTTCACCTGCAGCTTGGCGCTCATTTCACCGATTTCGTCCAGGAAGATGGTCCCCTGATGAGCCATTTCAAAGCGCCCGATGCGCTCCCGGTAGGCTCCCGTGAATGAGCCCTTTTCATGGCCGAAGAGTTCGCTTTCCAGGAGTTCCTCGGGTATGGCGCCGCAGTTGATGGGAACAAAGGGTTTGTCCTTTCGGGAACTGTTGTAATGAATGGCATTGGCGATGAGTTCCTTGCCTGTGCCGCTCTCTCCGGTGATGAGCACCGTGGAATCCGTCCTGGAAATTCTTTCGATCATGCGGTAAATGGCCTGCATGGGTTCGCTTTTGCCGATGATCCTGTCAAAGCGGTATCGTTCCTGAAGCTGAGACTTGAGGAGCTGGTTTTCCGCCTTGAGGCTCTTGAGCTCCAGCGCCCTTTTGACGACCAGTAAAATTTCGTCGATTTTGGCGGGCTTGGTGAGATAGTCAAAAGCACCGCTTTTCATGGCATCCACAGCGGTCTCGATGGTCCCATAACCCGTCAGCACTATGACCATGGTCTCGGGCGAGTGCTCCATGAAATGCGACAGCACTCCCATGCCGTCAAGGCCGGGCATGGACATGTCCGTGATGACGACCTCATACATTTTTTGCTGGGCTTTTTTGACGGCCTCCAAACCATTGGATGCGGAATCCACTTCAAAAGAAGCCCCCTTGAGCTCCTCGCAGATCAGCTCCAGAGTCAAAGGTTCGTCATCTACCACTAATATTCTACCGGAAAGGTTCATAAGCCTTACACTGTGCGATCGAGAGTCAGCCAAATTTGATGAAGATGTCTTTTTTGGGGCAAATTATTACAACTTAAAGCAAAATCAATCAACAAAAACTTCCCGGGGGCCGGTTCAAAAACACAAATTTGAAAATCCACGGGGCACGCCATCGGTTCAACCCTTGAACCCTGCTTGTTACGGACACAGACAAGCATGGAGTGAAGTCAAAAGCAAACGATTTGAAAGAAGCTGCCAAAATTTCAATGACCGCCGGCCGAAGAAGAACGCAGGATGCAGGGCATGTCACCCCTGACCCATGTCTCGCGGAGACCGCACACCACAGAACCTGCAAAGGGCCGCGAACGGACTCAGGGAAAAGAAAAAAGGCCCCATGAACCCATTCATCGTTTGGGTGCTGCAAGTTTTTCGTCAGTCTGTGTGGACATCTCATCACTTTGTTTTATTTTAAGAATTCAGAACAATTGAAGAATTGAGCCTCTATCTGAGGGAAATCATTCGGAAGGGGGGGAGAAGGAATGGGTGCATCAGGAAAAGCACAAACCCTGGTAGGCGCGTCTCGCCCTTTTCGGGAAGACAAAGTTTTTCCACACGATGGGAACCATGTTCGAGTCAAAAACGAAGATCACCGTGAAGGGGAGGGACCTGGCCGACCAACTGCCTGAAGGCGCCCGAAAGCTGCTGCCCCACGTTCATGTGAACATGCCCTGGAGCCACCTGGACCAATACCTGGAGCTGGTGCTGGCTCTGGGAATGAACCTGGAAATAGGCCTCGATGCGGTGCAACTGGGAAAGAACACCCTGAGGGACTACGAAAACATTTCCCGAAAACTTCACGACCGGGGCTGCCGCATCAGCCTGCATGGTCCCTTCTGGGACCTGAATCCCGGCAGTGTGGATCCTCTCATTCGCGAGGTTTCCCGTTCACGCCTGAATCAGTTTGTGGATGTGTTCCAGACATTTCAACCCGTACAGGCGGTCTGCCACACGGGGTTCGATCCCCGGCACCATCACAGCCAGCAAGACTTCTGGCTTTCTGAGAGCCTCAAGGTGTGGGAAGTTCTGGTGAAAAGAGCGGAAGGGCTTCAGGTGCCTCTGCTCCTGGAAAACGTCTGGGAACATGACCCCCGGCTGCACCGGATTCTGCTGGACGAGCTGCCTTCCGCCCATTTCGGGTTTTGCTTCGATGTGGGCCATCAGCACTGCTTTTCGAGATCCTCCGTGGACCAGTGGCTGGAACCGCTCCTGGTGCGCACTCAGGAGCTTCATCTTCACGACAACGACGGATCCCACGATCTGCACCTGCCCATTGGAGAGGGCAGTATCGATTTTCACAATCTTTTTGACACCATCAAAAAAAACAGCCTCAAACCCCTGTTGACCCTTGAACCCCACACCCGCGAACATCTCTTCCGAACCTTCGAAGGCCTTTGGAATATATTGGGCAATGATCTTCCCGCCTTTTATGATATAAGTGTTTAGATTTCTATGGCTCTTGATGAACCGGAAAAAGCTGTCTCGACAACGGGACGCAATGAAACGAAGCCCACAGGGTGAAAGGAGTTGAAAACCATGGCCATCGTCGAAGTGAGCATCGTGCCCCTGGGTCTTCAGGAAAGGAGTTTGAGCCGTCACGTGGCCAGAGTTTTAAAGGTGGTGCGGGAGAGCCATGTCTCCTATGAACTGACGGCCATGGGAACCATCCTTTCGGGCGACCTGGACGAGATCTGGGTGCTCCTCAGAAAAATGCACGAGGCATGTTTTGAGGAAGGTGTCTCAAGAGTGCTCACTCAGGTGAGAGTAGACGACCGGCGGGACATTGCGGCAAGCCCTGATCAAAAAGTAGAGTCTGTGCGGAAAAAACTTTAAATCTCCATCATGCAACGTCCATGTGATGAAGAGGATTATTTTTATGAAAGAACTTGTGGAATACCTGGTGAAATCTATGGCCGACCATCCTGATGAAATTTCACTCCATGAACAAGACACGGGGGACACCGTGGTCCTCCAGCTGAAGATTGCGGAAGGGGATGTGGGCAAGATCATTGGAAAGAACGGCAGCACCATCAACGCCATTCGAACGCTTGTTCAGGCTGCCGCATCCAGCCACAAAAAACGGGCAAAACTGGAAGTTTTGAACTGACGATCTGCCGTCGAACATTCTGTAGGATTTCGACCATCAATTTTGATTCATAAAGAACGGAGGGACACGCTCTATGGCCAATCAACCTGTTCAGGAACTGACTGTGGAAAAGCTTCGGGCCCACATCGACCCTCATTCCCTGCCTTTTGACTCCACCGTTTCCCTTGAAGCCCTCGAGGAACGGGTTGTGGGTCAGGAGAGAGCCATTGACGCCATCAAGTTCGGCATGGGCATGAAAGAGGCCGGTTACAACATTTTCATTGCAGGGCCCCCAAAAGCCGGCCTGACTTACATGGCCAAATCCTTCATCGAAGAGCAGGCCAAAAAAGAAGCCACCCCGCCAGACTGGTGCTATGTCTACAACTTCAAGGAGCAGGACAAGCCCAAGAGCCTTCAGCTTTCCGCCGGTCTGGGGAAACAGCTGAAAAAGGACATGAACGAATTCATCGCCACCCTTCAGGCCAAGATTCCGGAAGTTTTCGACAGCGAAGACTACAGGGCCAAGGAGAGCGAAGTCCACCAGTCCTTCGAACGGCAACGGCGCGAACACATCGACGAGCTTTCACAGGAAGCCAAGGAGCAGGGGTTCATTCTCCAGTTCTCTCAGGTGGGCATGGTCATCATACCCGCCAACAAGGACGGGGAACCCATGACCCAGGAAGACCTGAGGCAGCTGAGCGAAGAGGAGAGAGCGGAGCTTCGCAAGAAAAGCGACGAACTTCATGAAAAGATGAAAGAGTCCATCAAGAAAATTCGGGAAGCGGAGGCCGAGTTCAAGGAAAAGCACACCAAGCTGGACAATGAAATCGCTCTTTTTGTGGTGGGCCAGCTCATGGACAGCTACGAAGAGAAGTACAAAGACGAAGCCAATGTGCGCGAATACCTCAAGGAAGTCCAGGAAGACATTCTGGAAAACATTGACGATTTCAAGAAAAAACCCGAGGCTCAGCAGCAACAGCAGCAGCAGCAAGGAACCCCCTTTGCCGTGCCACAGAGGGAAACGGTTTTCAGAAAGTATGATGTGAATGTTCTCATCGACAACTCGGAAACAGAGGGAGCACCCGTTGTCATCGAGTCCAATCCCGCCTACCCCAACCTGTTCGGCTCCATCGAGAGGCAAGCCTGGTTCGGAGCCCTGTTCACCGATCACACCATGATCAAGGCGGGAGCCATGCACAAGGCCAACGGGGGTTATCTGGTCATGAAATCCCTGGACCTCCTGAAATGGTTCATCTCCTATGAGGCCATGAAGCGCGCCCTGAGAGACAAAGAGATCAAGATCGAAGACATCGGGGAACTCTACGGCTTTCTCAGCACGCGCACCATACGGCCCGAACCCGTTCCCCTGGATGTCAAGATCGTCCTCACCGGTGATCCCCACATTTATCAGCTGCTCTACACCTACGACGAAAGATTCCAGAAGCTCTTCAAGGTCAAGGCGCACATGGACACCCAGATGGACCGCAAGGACACGTCCACCATGGAATGTGCCCGCATGATGGGTCTTTACTGCAAGGACCACAACCTCCGGCACCTGGACCGTTCGGGAGTGGCGAGAGTTCTCGAGTACAGCATGGAACTCACGGAGGACCACGACAAACTGACCCTGGAACTGGGAAACATCAGCGACCTGCTCAAAGAGGCCAACTACTTTGCCAGCCTGGATCAGTCCGAGTTCATTCAGGGAAAACATGTGGAAGAAACCATCCGCAAACGCATTTACCGGTGCAACCTCATTGAAGAACGCATCAAGGAGCTCATTCAAAAAGACATCTTCTGGGTGGAAACGGAAGGGGACAAGGTGGGACAGGTCAACGGACTTGCCGTTCTGTCGGCCGGCGATCATGTCTTTGGCAAACCCAATCGCATCACCGCAACCGTCTCCGTGGGCCGGGAAGGAATGGTCTCCATCGAGCGGGAATCCAAGATGAGCGGCAACACGCACACCAAGGGACTCATCATATTGACCAATCTCATCAAGGAGCGGTTCGCCCAAAACAAGCCCGTTTCCTTCACAGGATCCCTTTGCTTTGAGCAAAGCTACGGCATGATCGACGGGGACAGTGCCTCGAGCACCGAGTTCTACGCCCTCCTGAGCGCCATTTCCCGCGTTCCCCTCAAGCAGGGAATTGCCGTGACCGGTTCCGTGAGCCAAAAAGGTGAAATTCAACCCATCGGGGGAGTCAACCACAAGGTGGAGGGCTTCTTTGACATTTGCGCACACAAAGGCCTGACCGGTGATCAGGGAGTGATGGTTCCCTCCAAGAACATTCGGAACCTCATGCTCAAAAAGGAAGTGATCGAGGCCGTTCAGGAGGGCAAGTTCCACATCTGGCCCGTGGACACGGTGGAACAGGGAATCCAGATCCTGACGGGCATGGAAGCGGGAGAGATG
>PXBG01000044.1 GCA_003566995.1 Syntrophobacteraceae bacterium | reverse complement strand
TTATTTCGGCTGGCACGTGGAGCAGGTTCGGGTCATTCATGTTCTGACTTTCGACACAGATCTTTCCAGGGAAGAGTTGGAACTCATCCGCGAGGAGCTTTTCACCAATCCGGTCAGCCAGGAATCTTCTTACCACACCTTGGCCGAAGACTTTCACTGGGCCATTTGGGTTGGCCTCAGGCCCGGTGTTCGGGACACAGCGGGAAGCGTGGCCATCGAGGCCATATGCGATCTTCTGGAAAGGGTGCCATCTCCTCGGAATGCGGTTTACACTTCACGGCTCTATTTGCTCAAGGGTCATTCCCTGCAGAGGGATCAGGTGGAAACCGTTGCAAGGGAGCTTTTGGCCAATGACATCATCCAGCAGTGGCGCATATTTTCCTCCTCCCAACTGGATCCCGTAGAAGGGATTGGAATGGTCATTCCCAAGGTGGTTTTGGAACACAAGCCCACCGTGGAGGAAATCCCCATTCCTTCCGATGAAGCCTTGTTTGAATTGAGCCTCGCGCGCAACCTGGCCCTCAGCCCTCAGGACATACCCGTGATCAGGAGCTACTTCAATCGGCCTGAAGTGCTGCAGAGCAGGGGGAAAGCCGGATTGTCACTTCCCACCGATGTGGAGCTGGAGGCCATTTCTCAGGCGCGAAGCGACCACTGCAATCACAACACCTTTCGGGGAAAATTCTTTTACGAGGATGTCCACAACGGCCAAAGGGTTGTGGTGGACAATCTGTTCAAGACGTGCATTCAGGCCCCCACGCTTTCTCTTCAAAAGGAAAATGACTGGGTGGTGTCCGTTTTGTGGGACAATGCGGGCGTGGCTCGCTTTGACCATGAGCACAACTACTCCATCACGGGAGAGACCCACAACAGCCCTTCCAACATGGAAGCTTATGGAGGGGCCTTGACAGGCATTGTGGGCATTTACCGGGACATCATGGGCACGGGAAAAGGGTCGCGCCTCATTGCCGGACTCTATGGCTATTGCGTGGGGCCCAGGAACTATGATGGAAAATTGAAACCCCATCTGCATCCCAGGCGTCTCCTGGACGGCATTGTGGAGGGGGTTCGCGATGGAGGCAACAAGCACGGTGTTCCCACTGCCTTTGGCAACCTCTTTCACCACCCGTCCTTTCTTGGCAAATGTCTTGTCTTTGTGGCCGCCCTGGGCATCATGCCCAAAAAGGTGCTGGGAGAACCCACGGAGCAGAAAAAGTGTCGTCCGGGAGACCTGATCATCATGAGCGGCGGCAGAGTTGGAAAGGACGGTATACACGGCGTTACGGCTTCCAGTGAAAGCTATTCGGAACACACTCCTGCAGGGCATGTTCAAATCGGTGATCCCTACACACAAAAAAAGATGCATGATTTTCTCCTGGAAGCCCGCGATGAGGGGCTCATCACTTTCATCACGGACAATGGAGGAGGAGGCCTGTCCTCGTCCATTGGCGAATCCTGCACCTTTGCCGGAGGGGCCTTTGTGGAGCTGGAAAAAGTTCCTTTGAAGTATGAAGGACTGGATGTGTGGGAGATTTGGGTTTCAGAGTCCCAGGAACGCATGACAGTGGCTGTTCGACCAGATCATCTGGACCGCTTCATGGAGCTTTCGCGCATGCATGAAGTGGAAAGCACGGTCATCGGGCGCTACGAAGGAACAGGCAAACTGCACCTGACTTACGAGGGCAAAACCTGTGCCTACCTGGATCTGAGCTTTTTTGCCGAGGATTTTCCTCAGTGGGAATTTGAGGCGCAATGGGTGTCCCCTGAGGTGAGGGGTTTGCATGAGCCCGTTCTTTCCGAACCGACCGACCATCCGGCCTTGCTGCACCATATACTGGCAAGGCCCAATGTGTGTTCCAGAGAATGGATTCAGCGCCAGTACGACCATGAAGTGCAGGGAACCAGTGCTGTGAAACCCCTGGTTGGACGCGGGAGAGATGTGCCGGGTGATGCGGCGGTGCTGCGCCCCGTCCTTGAGAGTTCCAGGGGGTTGGCGGTGGCCCAGGCCCTGAATCCCACCTATTCGGCAGTGGACGCTTATCACATGGTGGCCGTCACCATCGATGAGGCGATGAGGCGTTTGCTCGCGGTGGGTGCCAGGCTGGCTGAAGTGGGAGGTGTGGACAATTTCTGCTGGCCCAACATTCAATACGACCCTGTCCAGAACCCGGACGGAAAACTGAAGGCCGCTCAGTTGGTGCGGGCCAACTGGGCATTGAGGGATCTCTGCCTGGCCTATGGCATTCCTCTCCTTTCGGGAAAGGACAGCATGTATGTGGATGGCCGCCTCATGGGAGAGTTTGGCGTGCGCCACAAAGTCTCCGGTCTTCCCACCATGCAGTTCACCGCCACGGGAATTGTTCCCGAGATCAGCCGCTGCCAGACCATGGAAGCCAAGGTTCCCGGAGATCTCGTGTATGTCATGGGTCACACCTGCGATGAGCTGGCGGGGAGCGAATACTATGACGTTTTGGGATATGTGGGACTCCGGGTGCCTGTGGTGGATCCTGAAGAGAACCTTCAGCTCTACAGAGGGCTGGAAAAAGCTGTGGCCCAGGGTTTGGTGGCCTCCTGCCACGGAATTTACCGGGGTGGTCTGGCCGTGCATGCAGCCATGACCGCTTTTGCGGGAGATTTGGGAATGGCTTTGAATCTCGGCCGTGTTCCACAGGCGCGCCGGGAAATTCAGACTTCTATTCGGGAGAACTCTCTGGGTCTCACGTGCACCACGCAAAAGGCTTCGGGAATCCTACCCGACCACAAGTTGCTCTTCAGCGAATCTCCCGGACGATTTCTGGTGACTGTGAATCCTTCGAACCAGAAACGGTTTGAGGAACTGTTCGAAAAGCTTCCCCTGGGATTATTGGGTGAAGTGACCGAGAGGCCACATCTGAAAATTGTGGGACAAGAGGGAACCTTGCTCCTGGATGAACCCGTGGTGGAGCTTAAATGTTCATGGGAAAAAGGTCCTCAACCGAGCTTCAGGAGTCAGCAATGAGTGCAGTGCGTGCTCTCGTTTTAACGGGGTTTGGCTTGAACTGCGACTGGGAAACAGCTCACGCCCTGCAAGTGGCGGGAGCTCAAGTGGATAGGGTTCACCTGAACGGCCTCAGTGAAGGGACAATAAAACTTCATCATTACCAGATATTTGTTGTGGGAGGAGGATTTTCCTGGGCTGATGAGCATGGTGCCGGTGTGATCATGGCCATGAGAATCAAACACCGGTTGCAGGGGGACCTGCTGGCCTTCATCGAGAAAGGCGGATTGGTGCTTGGCATTTGCAATGGTTTTCAGGTCCTGGTGAACCTGGGTGTTCTTCCGGGCTTTGACACGGGAAGCTTCAAACGTGAAGTCGCTCTCATAGGAAACGATTGCGGACAGTTCCGGAACCAGTGGGTGAAAGTTCTTCCCAACGTTTCAAGCCCCTGTGTGTTCACCCGGGGTTTGGAGGCCATGGAAATGCCCATTCGGCACGGGGAGGGAAAGTTTTTTGCCGAACCTGAAATTCTGAGGCGGTTGCAAGGGGGAAACCAGGTCATTTTCACCTACGCAGGACCTGATGAGACTCCTGCACAAGGGGAGTTTCCCTTCAATCCCAATGGCTCCCTGAAGGACATAGCAGGAATTTGTGATCCAACAGGCCGCGTGGCCGGTTTGATGCCCCATCCTGAAGCTTTTGTTCATGGTACCCACCATCCCGAATGGACGTACTGGAGAGAAAAACTCGGGCGCGAGGGGAAAAAACTTCCCCATGAAGGCCCGGGAATGGTTCTTTTTCGCAATGCTGTGAACCATTTTGCCTGAGTCGCCATGGGCATGGTCCACCTGCGTCCATTCTCTGTTGGCCAAATCTTTTACAAGGCAGGAAGGCGCTTCAAGGCCAGAAAAAGGATGAATCCATGGCACAAAAACTCCGCCTGGCTGTGCTCCTTTCCGGCAGCGGGACAAACCTGCAGTCTTTTTTGGACAGATCAGCGTCCGGAACACTCAACGCTCAGGTGGTGGTGGTGGTGAGTGACCGTCCCGGGGTTCATGGGCTCAAGAGGGGAGAGCTGGCAAATATTCCCACGAGAGTCATTGACTATGGGGCTCACCTGGAAAGGGGCCGGGAGGACTGGGAGCGGCTGGAGCTTCCCGTGGATTTGAGGAAGCTGGACGAGGTCCAGCAGATTCTTCATTTTTCCGATGATGCAAAAAGATTGGGGCGCCTTGCGGGACTGGTTCTTGCCGAGGATGAAATGATCAGGCAGGTGGACGCCTTCCAGCCGGACTACATTGTTCTTGCGGGATTCATGAGGCTTCTCAGCCCTTACTTTCTTCGACATTACAACCGGGGTGATATGTGGAGGGTGCTCAACATTCATCCCTCGCTCCTTCCCGCTTTTCCGGGCCAAAGGGGATACGAGGACACCTTCCATTATGGGGTGAAATGGGGTGGGGTCACAGTGCATTTTGCCGATGAGGGAGAAGACACAGGGCCTATTTTTGCTCAGGCCGTTTATCCTGTCTGGCCCAATGATGATTTGGAATCCCTGCGGCGGCGGGGCCTTCAACTGGAGTATGCCGTCTATGCACAGTGTATAAACTGGCTGGCTTCTGGCCAGGTCCGCTTTTCCAGATCCTCCCGTGGAAGAACCACCGTGGAGATCCTCGATCCAAAATACCCGGAGATATTGAAGGCCTGGTCCGTCCTCGCATGTTCTGACGAAACATAATTGTCTTTCAACAGCCATTCCGCAGCTGAAACATTTTCGAAACGCTGAAGAGCACGGAAGATTTGCACCGCGACATCATGTTGCGCTGTGCTGAGCGTTCTTTTGGTAGTGAGGACATTGAGCGATTTCGGCCTGCTTTTCTTCCATTTCCTGTTTGGTGCGAAAAGTCCAGGTGGAGGGGTCTGAAAAGCAATACACTGCCAATTCACACGATTTGCAGTCATTCATTTGACAACCTTTGAACCACCAGCCATGAAGCCGGTGGAATTTTTTCCCTCTCTAAGATGAAGGGTGCTTCAAGTAGTCCTCCCATTCCACGGGGAGCAGATATTTTTTCTTGTCATTGCATTTTTTACACGCAGGAACAAGGTTTCCCTTTGTGGACCGGCCATGACGAATGAGGGGCACGATATGGTCCATGGTGAGTTCGCGGGAGGGCGTCTTTTCCTGACAGTAATGGCATATGGCCTTGGATATCTGACGCTGCCACCATTGTGTTTTTTTCAAACTTCTCGCTTTTTCTTTTTCGCGCCGAATGTGTTCGGGAGGCGCAGTTTCCAGGAAAAACGTTTCCATCAAAAAATAACGATCCTGTTGGCAGCCTATGGTTTGTGGAAAGGGACAAGGCAAAGTTAAAACGTTTGCCTTGTCCCTTTTGCAAAGGGTCCCGGTGCGTAAGTTTTTGCTGACAGCTCCCTTTTTCTCAGGGACTCATGGCGCAGCAGGAGCCCTCAGGGCAACGTAGAAGGTGTTCTGGCCCCGCTTGACCAGAAGCAGGAGTGTCTCGCTCTCCTTGGATTTCGCCATGGCCTGAGTGTAGTCCCTCATGTTTTGGATCCTTTGCCTGTTGATCTCCTGAATGAGATCTCCAGGGCGAATGCGACCGTCTGCAGCGGGGCTTCCTGGCGCGACACCGGTCACCACCACACCCCTTTCGTTCTGGTCCCAGCCAAACCGCTGCGCCATCTCAGGGGTGAGGTTCTGAACCGAGAGGCCCCAGGCTGCTTCCTCCTGCACGATCTCAGGCTCCTGGGACTCGTCAGGCATGGTGCCGATGTTCACATGGACTTTTTTGCTCGTGCCGTTGCGAAGGATCTGCAGTTCGGCTTTCGTTTCGGGGGTTGTGGCGGCAACCATTCGGGAGAGTCCATGCGCATTTTCCACTGGCCTCCCCTCGAAGCTCAGGACGACGTCTCCCCGTTCGAGGTCGGACTTGTCGGCGGGGCCCTCGGGGACGATGTCGGAGATGATCACTCCCTTGGCTTCCTCGATGCCAAAAGATTCAGCCAGTTCGGGGCTGATATCCTGAATCATCACTCCGAGCCATCCCCGCACGACTTTACCTGCCTTCAGTTGAGGAATGAGATCGTTGGCCACATTGATGGGAATGGCAAATCCGATGCCCTGTCCCTGGGCCACGATGGCCGTATTGATTCCGACCACCTCGCCTTGCATGTTGAAAAGAGGGCCACCACTGTTTCCCGGGTTGATGGCCGCGTCCGTTTGAAGAAAGTCGTCATAGGGCCCCGCGCCAATGACACGGCCCTTGGCGCTGATGATGCCGGCCGTGACAGTGTTGCCCAGACCAAAAGGGTTCCCCGAAGCCATGACCCAGTCCCCCACCCGCAATTCGTCCGAGTTGCCAAGGACGGCAGCCTTGGGAAAGTCGCCATCGGGGCTGACCTGAATCAGGGCCAGGTCTGTTTTTGAATCCCGGCCTACAACGGTGGCTTCGTATTCCTTGCCAGCTTCCGTTCGGATGCGTATCTCGTCAGCTTTTTCCACCACATGGTTGTTGGTGATGATCAACCCCTCGTTTTCATCGACGATGAACCCCGACCCCAGCGCACTTCGGCGGGTTTGCCCTTCAGGCATCTCGCCACCGAAGAAGCGCCTGAAAAACTCATCGCCAAAAAATTCACGAAAAGGGGAGTTGGGGCCAAAAAAGGGCTGCAAGGGAGACTCCTGCACCACCTGTGTGGTGGAGATATTCACCACGGAGTGGTTCACCTCGTCAGCCAGGTCGGCAAAGGAAGGAGGGCCTTGAACGCCTGCTCCCCACAAGGACGCATGTCCCCATTTGGGAGCCAAAAGCATGCATGCCGTGAACAGAACGGCGAAGAAAAAAAATTTACAGTTGTTGTGAACCCGTTGGTGCGACTTCATTCAGAATCCTTTCAGTCTGCAGTTGATGTTCACCCTCTCGGAATATGTTCAGGAATGGTTAAAATATGGTTCCATCTGGCACACTCTCGAGAAGGTGTTTGAATTTGATGGTTTTCGAGGGATGTGGGGAACAATTTTCCGAACGGCTTCCAAGCTCCGGCCAAAAGTGTTATAGGCTAAAATAATCGAAATCCGTAAAAAAGCAACCACCTAAGTCTTTGACAAAGAGGAGGCCAAATCCGTGTCCCATCAGAGTTTGAACCTCATAGAAGCGTGCGATCGGGCAGTCCATATCATATCCAATGCACAGGACATGGAACGATTGTACAAACGGGCCATTCAGTGTCTGGGCGCGGGAGAGCTGCGCCTGGGCATTCTGAACATGGCTTCTGAAGCCATTGAAGACGAAGCGCTGCGTGAAGAGGTGTTCGTCAGCGACGAGAGCATACTGAGTTTTCTCTGCGGCATCTGGATCCAGTTTCTCCTCACGGAAATCGCGGGTGTCAAAAAGGAAAAGCTGAACAGCCTGGCTGAAAATCTGTGCGGCACCCTGAATCATAAGAGGCACCTCCACTGACCTCTCGGTAGATTTTTCGGCCTCATGGGTCATCAAGTCTCACCTGGCCTGGGTTTTGTCTTTTGGATGGTGTTGTCGATTTCGGCCTTGCGCCCGTAATGCTCAACGGATATGCGCCCCTTGGGCAAGGCCTTGAAAAGTTCAGCCGCCTCCCCGTGATTTTTCAAAGTGGCCTGCACCTGCACCTGAGGTTTCTCGGGTTTTTCCTCATAGGACTCTATCTTTTCAATTTGTATGTCGTTTGAAACATGGGAGAGTTCCGGAAGCAGGGAACTCACCGTTTCATGGTGCACCTGGATGACAAAAACCATGCTGTTCGGCCAGTCTGCGGAATTATCCCAGACCACGTCGAAAAGCTGCTGGGGTTCGAGAGAGTATCTTTCATGAATGTCCTTGCAGCTTTCATGGTGAAATGTGATCCCCCTCTCGCTGATGGTGGCCACCAGATGATCCTGGCCCGGAAAAGGATTGCAGCATCGGGCGAATTTGTGAATGGCGCGGTCCAATTCGTGAATGAGGATTTGGTGACGGTGGGGCGCCCTGGAGTTTATGGATTCCCTTTCTTTTTTTTGCTTCTGAGCCGGGGGAGCGAGATAATAGACGATCAGGCTGGGGCTGAGCATGTCCTGACCAATCCGCACATAAAGCTCGGCCAGGTCCTTCACGTTCAACAGCTCCAGCATGAGCCCCGCATTTTCTTCATGCAGCACACCGGTTGAAATTCCATGACGGGCAAGCTCCTGTGAAAGGATCTGTCTGCCCACATCGAGGGCATGGTGCGACCTTTTTCTTTGCAGCTGCCTGTTGATGGCCGTACGGGCTTTGGGCGTCTTGCACAGTTCCTCCAGGGAGGGATCCACATCCACGTGTTCCGTTGATGTCACCACCTCCACTGTGTCGCCGTCTTTCAAGGTGTGCCAGGGGTCCGCCCACTCGTTGTTGACCATGGCACCGGCGCAGTGGTCGCCCAGGTCTGAGTGAATCTTGTAGGCAAAATCCAGAACCGTGCTCTCTCTGGGCAAAAAGTAAATGTCGCCTTTGGGTGAATAAACGAATATCTCTTCCGCAGCGGAGAGCTTGATGAGAGCTTTCCTCTGGGCTCCCGCCCCTCCGTATTCTCCGATGCTCCTCAAAAGTTCGCTCACATCCTGCCAGTGCTCATCGGTCATGGGGGTTTGTGAATCCCATTCACCCACAATGCCGTAGGCGGCCCAGTAATCCATTTCAGGAGTTCGAATCTTTACGAGAAAGTTTTGACCTTCCAAGTGGATTCTCACGTGAAGGCTCTGGTATCCGTTGCTCTTGGGATTTGCAATGAAGTCCCGGATGGTTCTTGGAATGGGGGGGAAGGTGGTGCAAACCACACCCAGTGCCCCGTAGCAGCTGAGCACTTCCTGTGAATCCAAGATGATGGCGAAATCCACGTAATTCTCGGGAAAATCTGTGCTTAAGGTGCGCTTGAGGGGGTCATAATAGCTTCCAAGTCCTTTGGGACGGGGCCTGATGGTGGCCCGATAACCTGCATCCTGAAAGGCTTTCTGAAGCCTTTCCTCTATTTCCACCACCTGCGGCCAGTTTCGCGCCTCTTTGATCTGTTGAAGGATTTTTTTGCTCTTGCGGGGGTAGAGGTACGAAAGGGCCAGATGATAGAGTTCCCTCTTGAGCGAAAACATGTTGAACCGGCCGGCTATGGGCGCATAGACTTCCAGCGTTTCCTGGGCGATGCGCTGCCTTTTGGACATGGGCAGAAAATGGAGTGTGCGAAGGTTGTGCAGTCTGTCGGAGAGCTTGATGATGAGGACGCCGAGACGGCGACTGGCAGTGAGAAAGATCTTGCTGTGAGTGAGGTCCTTGAGGCTCGCCCGGTCCATTTGAGTGCGTGCCAGCTTGGTGCACCCATCGACCAGTTCGGTCACTGCGTCTCCGAACCGGTCACGGATATGATCGATCCTGATGCTGGGCACATCCTCCACAACATCATGAAGGAGCGCGGCGCAAAGAAGCGTGGGGTCTCGAAAACCCAGCTCACGAATCATGATTTCAACGACGCTGCAGGGATGGCTGATGTAGGGCGCACCGGATTTTCGAAACTGTCCGTAGTGCAGTTCGTATGCAAAATCGAGGGCTTCAAAAAAGATTCGGTTCTCTTCTCTCTGAGGGTCCAGGTATTTTGACACACGGGCTCTGTAGGCATCGATGTTGAATGTCTGGCGGTCACGTGTTCTGATAGGATTCGGTTGCGTTTTATGATTGTTTTTTTCTGCGTAAAGAATTTGGCTCACTTTTGCCTCACAGCCTGAAAGAATTCCGTTCCGTGACCGTTGTCACAAGCGGTGCTGTTGTCTCTCTGTCCCAATTGCTTCAGAAAATCTTGAAGAATTCGGTTGAAAAACCATCTTCATCTGCCTGATGGTTTGCCAGGGCCGGTTTTCTCTGAAACATGCCTTTCACACCTGCGCCCTGATTATAAGGGATAGGAACAGGGTTAACAAGCTGTGCCGTCGAATGATTGCCCTTGACACTTTTGGCGAATTCTTTTATTTTGCCACTGAGTTTGGGGGATCGTCCAGCGGCAGGACTGCAGACTCTGGATCTGCCTACCTAGGTTCGAATCCTAGTCCCCCAGCCACCTCAAATGAGAAGGTCCCATCGTCTAGCGGTCTAGGATACTGGCCTCTCACGCCAGAGACACGGGTTCGAGTCCCGTTGGGACTACCAATCATAACGAACGGCTTGGAGCTGCGGCTTCAGGCCGTTTTTTCTTTTTGGGACTCAAAAGGTTTCAGGTTTTTCATGGTTCCGCAGAGCCATCAAACTCCCCCGGAAGGAGCAAATGTCTAAATGTGTTGCTTTCTTTCCCCAAACATGGCAAAAGTCGATTTTTCATGAACTCCATACGGTTCAACCCTGCTTTGTCAAGCTTTGCAGCAGTGAAAAATAGCATGAAGCGATCTGGGGATGGCGTGTCGCCAGCGGAAAAAACCGAATGATTCGGGGTGGGATACAAAATGAGTGCTTGCCGGGACTCTGTTGTGAAAGATTTCTTTAAAAATCTTTCTTTATTGGTGGCTGGAATCGTTTTTGCCTCTATCCTGTTGAGTCCCCCAAAGAAGGCCTGGGCTGAAAAGAGCCATCCCTCCTGGTCGGTTTTTGCCTACGGGGGCCAATGGACAGAGACCAGAATAGGGGAGATACTTCAGGCCCAAACCAGGTTTCGAAGCTCATATGTGTGGGCCATAGGAGCCTCCCGTACCGTATATGAAATCAATGATTTCCTTCTGCTGGAATTTGAAGTCAACACGGCACGGCACACCGGCCGCCAGAATCACTCGGAATTGAATGCTGCCTTCAGTTTGAGGTGGCACCGGTTCCCCTGGGATCAATACGTCAACACCTCCCTGGCTTATGGGCTGGGACCCTCATATGCTTTCAAGCGTCCTCCCGTTGAACAAAGGAACCGTCATGATCCCGACCCATCGCGGCTTCTCGTTTTTATGCCCGTTGAAATCACTTTTGGTCCCCCCGAGAAGTATCAAACTCCCCTGGAGGTTCTCCTGCGGGTCCATCACCGATCAGGAGCTTTTGGCGTGGTGAGCGATGCGAGAGGATCCAACTTCATCACCAGTGGCCTGCGTTTTCGCTTCTGATGATTCCGGTTTCAGGTTCTTTTGACGCATCCTGACTCTGAGAGATCATTGGGCGATGAGTTCATGTGTTTTTGAACATGGAACTCTTTCATCAGGGGCTTTGCTCACCGCTGTTGATGCATGAACGCTTATGTCCGGGCAGGGCATGGAAAGAAAACCCAAGAGCACCCTTGGTGCGTTGCACCTTATTCAAGTTTAGAAAAGCATGGCACCAGCAGAAAGATTTTGAGTGGAGTGCAGATGGCCCTGTCTGAATGGATGTTTCTGGGGTTCAATATTTCCGTCTCAATCGTCGCCGCATCCCACGCTCTTTTTTTCAAGCGAACACCGCAATCGGCTTTGGGATGGATTGCGGTGTGCCTCATGTTTCCTCTCGTCGGTCCCTTCTTCTATTTCCTGTTTGGTATAAACAGAGTAAAAAATCGTGCACGCAAGCTGGAGCACAAGAGCCCTCACCACTTGCTCAAAGCCAAAAGCTCTTCAGCGGCTCATGATTCCTTCTGTGGGGTCACCGGTTTCAAAGACTCAGAGCTGTACACGGGAATCGCCAGTGTGTCGGATCGACTGTGCCGCCTCTCCCTGGTGGATGGAAACCGCATAGAATTGTTGAGGGACGGTGAGATGGCCTATCCGTCCATGCTTGAAGCCATCAAAAGGGCGAAAAGAAGGGTTTTCCTCTCCACGTATATTTTCGACACGGATGGAATGGGCCGTGAATTCATCCGGGTTCTCGGCGATGCCGCAAAACGGGGTGTGGATGTTCGTGTGATCGTGGACGGGGTGGGAGAGTTCTATTCCATTCCCAGGGCAAGCACGCTGCTCCAAAGGGAGGGCATTTCCCATGCGCGGTTTCTCGCTCCCCGGATCATCCCTCCCATGGTTCATATAAACCTCAGAAACCACAGGAAGATATTGGTCATCGATGGTGAAACGGGTTTCACGGGTGGCATGAACATCGGGGACAGACACCTGGTTCAAAAAGCGCCTCAAAGGAAGAGGGCTTCGGACACGCATTTTCTTTTCACGGGTTCCGTGGTGCGCCAGCTGGAGCAGGCCTTCATCGAGGACTGGTCCTTTTGCACGGGGAAAGCCCTTGTTCCCACCAAAGGTCTGCCCCTCCGCACCGGTGAAGCCGTTTGCCGGGCCGTCATCGACGGACCCAGTGAAGACACTCAGCAGCTTTCAAAGATTTTGCTGGGAGCGATCTCCATTGCCCAAAAGCATGTCCAGATCATGACCCCCTACTTTTTGCCATCAAATGAAATGATTTCGGTCATGCAGACAAGCGCCCTTCGTGGAACCAAGGTGGAAATTGTGCTCCCGGAACAGAATAACCTGCCCTACATTCAATGGGCTTGCAACAACATGCTCAGGGATCTTGTTCCCTATGGTGTGGAATTGTACTTTCAGCCACCGCCCTTTGTTCATTCCAAGATCTTTGTGGTTGACGGATCCTATGCCCAGGTAGGCTCGGCCAACATCGACCCAAGAAGTTTGCTCCTCAATTTTGAACTCAACGTGGAAATCTATGATCAGGATTTTTCGGGAAGATTGTCTGATCACATCAGCGCTGCGGTGCGAAGATCCAAAAGAGTGAAGATCGAAAAGCTCAATGAGCGCTCAAGGCTGGCAAAAACCCGAGACGCCCTGGTGTGGCTCTTTTCGCCCTACCTTTGATTGCTGCGGGGAAAGATTCTGTGAGCTGTCTGGGTGAGCCTGTCCCCTTGCATGAGCCCTGGAAGAACTTTTTGCCGTTCGAACCGTCAAGCTCTGTCAACATTGCGCAGCCTCTTTCGTTTTCTGTGCTTTTCCAGTTTTTCATGAACCCGGTCTCTGACCATTCGCGAACCGGAATTGATGAGGGCAAAACTGTAGCGGACATTTTTGCCGAAAAGATCCGATGAGTTTGTGAAGCTGGTTCTGATTTTCATTCCGTTGGAGGTCACTTTGCGCAGAAGCCCCACTTCTTTTCCGATGGTCCAGGTCCTTTTCTCTTTGATGGCGTCAAGGAAGGCGCCAACGTTTTTGCCACAGGCAGCGTACGTGACCGCACTGCCCATCTGAAAAAGATTGTGCCCATCGGATCCTGCAGTGAAGCCCTTGTTCAGGTTAAAGCCCAGCACCGTTGACTGAAGGTTCCAGCGATGAACGCTTCCAGCATTGATGACTTCTATGGCGTCTGCCATGCCAAGAAGGGATGTCTGGCACTCCTTGCTGAACATGGGATTGCAGACTCCCGTGAAGGTGGTGCAATAGGGATGGGGAAAGGCCACGACCGTTCTGTACTTGCGTGCGGAAAAAATGAGGTTTTCCAGGCTGATGAGGGATGAAGACATGACGTTTCTGCCAAGCCACGGCGCCAGCTCATTTTCATAGAAATGGACCAGGTCGCTCAGGGTGTAAAAGTAAACCAGAAGATGGGCGCCTTCCCGTGAAGTGATTTCAATGCCGGGGATGGAAAGAATGTCCTCGTGGCTGGCCATTTCTATAGCCCCGCCGATGGCATTGTGATCGGTGATGGCCACTCCGATTCCCAGTTTCCTGGCTCTTTCGGCAATGGCCTTGATGGAGTTGAAACCGTCGGAATACCTTGAATGAAAATGAAGGTCCACAACGGTGTAGGATTCGGTGAGTTGGCTCAGCAGGGGTTTTTCAAAGGCCACCCGATGGTTGTTGTCTATGTTTGGTGAAATGAAATTGTCGTTGGATTTCGTAGGTGAGGGCATATTGCACAATGATCCGTTTTCTGCTGTGGAGGTGCACTGACGTTTGTGATAATTCTGATTCATAACATTTCAGGATGATGCTTCAAGGTTATGCAGGATAATTTCCATCGCCTTCCGCCGTTTGTGTGATCACCCCTCATTCTTCGTCCATAAAGAATTACGTCTTTTTGACAGGGATCATTGATTTTATTCTTATTTATATCAGATTTGTTTTCTTGTTGCATTTTCTCGGCTCAGAACTATAATCGATTTAAGTCAAGGTGTTCGGTACTTTGAGTTGTCTGGGAGATCGGTCTTCCGCTGTGAACGGGGCTATTCCTGATAGGCTTCAAAGTAACGTGCCCAAGAGTCAATCAAAACACCGTGAATGAAAGGAATTGAGGAAATGGCGGAAGGTCGAGTCAAGTGGTTCAATGATAAAAAGGGTTTTGGCTTTATTCAGGCCGATGATGGGCAGGAAGTTTTTGTTCATTTTTCGGCCATTGAAGGGCAAGGTTTCAAATCTCTCAGTGAGGGGGAGAAGGTTTCGTTTGAGATAGAAAAGGGTCCCAAGGGACCTCAGGCCACCAGAGTGAAAAAGCAATAGTGACGCAAAAATCTGCAGTTTGAAAAAGAAAAAATGGCCGAAGGGATTTCCCTTCGGCCATTTTTCTTGGGTTTTTTCTTTCAGATCCAGTAGCTCCAGGCGATCACAAAAACGGTGGCCAAAAGAGTGAGAAGCATGGGCACGGCCAGAGGTGGACGATGTCTGTCGGCATCAAAGTCTCTTTTTGGGGTTTGCCATGCGCGCATGAGTTCAATGGGATTGGCTGACATTCGAGTGACGTAGTGAGCAAAATCAAAGGCTTTTCGTTCAACGGTTTCAAAGAAAACGTTCACCCAGCGAATGAAAACTGTTCGAAAAGCGGGGGCGGTTGTCCTGTAAAACCAGTCCACATCCAGGGATATCTTGTCTTTGGGGGTGAGTTTTTCCCGCACGATCCAAAACGCCAGGAAGGTGAAAATGATGACCTGGATGGCCTCCACCAGCTGAGGAATGGTGAAAGGGTTGTACACTATGGCATAGGGGAGTTGAGCGAGGAGAGACTGGGTCATGCCAAACATTGGGGGCAAACCGTAAAAGATGCAGAAGAAGGCAGTCGCAGCCATGGCCGCCATCATCCCCTTGGGAATGGGTTTGAGAACGTGGTCGGCTTTCTTTTCATGAAACCAGGTGTAATAGGGGAGCTTGATTCCAACGGATAGAAAGGTCCCCACAGAAGCGAGTATGAGAAGAAATTTTGCCGTATAGAAATGACCTTCTCCAGCAGCGCTGTAAATGAGCGACTTGCTGACGAAGCCGTTCGTGAGAGGGAGTCCCGAAATGGAAAAAGCGGCAACCATGTATAGGACGAGGACCCAGCGCATCTTCGAGGCCAATGCTCCCAGCTGGTTCAGCTTGCTTGTGCCGGTGGCATACAACACGGCACCCGTGCACATGAACAGAAGAGGTTTGTAGAGAAGATTGTTGAAAGCGTGTGCTGTGGCGCCATTGATGCCGAACTCAGTGCCAATGCCGATAGCGGCGACCATATATCCGACCTGGCTCATGATGTGGTAGGAGAGGATTTCCCGGATGTCGTTGGCCAGAAATGCGAAGGTGACGCCGTAAAGAGTCATGGCAACGCCCATGTAGAGAAGGAGGGGCCATCCCGGAAAGAGAGCGGCCAGCACGTAGACGGCGGCCTTGGTCGTGAAGGCACTGAGGAAGACAGATCCCGTCACCGTGGATCGGGGGTAGCTGTCCGGAAGCCATGCATGGAGGGGAATGAAAGCGGCGTTGACAGCGACTCCTGTGAGAATGATCCAGGCGGCAAAGGATTCTCCCGGGCTGAAGCTGGTCAGCAAGAGGGATCCTGTCTGTTGTGCATGGATGATGATTCCCGCAAGCAAAAGGCTCCCCCCCAAGAGGTGGAGGAGCAGGTAGCGCATGCCCGCTTCCTGGGCCTGGCGGGTTCGCCTGGACCAGATGAGATAGGCGGAGCCGGCGGCCATCAGTTCCCAGCAGACCAGCATGGTGAAAAAGTCGCCGCAATAGACGACTCCGAGCCCACCCCCGGCGTAAAGGAGAGATGCTCCCTGCTGGCCCGTTTCACGCATGTGCAGGGAGTATACCCCCCCAAGCAGGGCAATGAGGGAGAAGATGAAACCGAACGCCCGGTTGAGCTCAGTCACCTGGAGCACCACAAGCTCGTAATGGGCAAAGGGCATGGTGAGCTTTGTCCCCACGGGCAACGTGAGCACCAGGAAAAGGGCTGCAAGGGGAAAGGCCAGAAAGGCCGTGGGGCGCCAGCTTCTGGGCAGCAGGGGCAAAATGATCAGCCCCAGCCACATGGCAAGTACTGGAGGCAGTTCAATGGGCATTTTCTTTATCTTCCTTTGACTGATGCAACTTCTCGTAATAATCTGGTGCCTTGGAAATGAGGATCTTTCCAAGAAACTTTCCGCCGAACATGAAGAGCATGCATCCTGCAAAAGCGAAGGCAGCGAAGAAGCCGGGGATGGCTTCCCACCAGTAATGGTGTTCGATGAATTGACCAACCACTGTTGCAGCGGTCAAAAGGACGATTGCGATCCATTGCCAGGCTTTCATGGCGTTCCTCCCAATCCGACCAAAGTGGATGCTGGATAAAAAATGCTTTCAGTGATGCCCGAAGCCAGGTCGAAAAAGTTGAACAACAGGTTTGGCTGCAGTCCCAATAGAATGGAAAGAGCGGCCACAATGCAGATGGGAACGACCATCAGGGGAGATGCCTCTCCATGGTGGTCCAAATCGGACCCCCCCTTGCGGAAAAAGGCCCGGTGAACGATGGGAAAAAAGTAAGCTGCGTTGAGCAGTCCGCTCACAATGAATATGCCCAGGATGATCATCTGATCAGCCTGAAGGGCTCCACGGCAGAGGAACCATTTGCTCACGAATGCATTTATGGGTGGAATGCCTGAAAGCCCCATGGCCCCAACGGTGAAGGCGGCCATGGTCCAGGGCATGACTCGCCCGATGCCGTCCAGTTGGGATATCTTGGTTTTGTGCAGGTTCACATAGATGGCGCCGGCACAGAAAAAGAGCGCTATCTTGGTGGTGGCGTGGTTGGAAAGGTGCAGCAGGCCTCCTGTGAAGCCCTCGGGGGTGATCAGGGCGACGCCCAGGATGATGTAGGAAAGGTGACCCACGGTGGAGTAGGCGAGCCTCGCCTTGAGATCGTCTTGCTTCAGGGCGATGAGGGAGGCCAGGAGAATGGTCACCCCCGCAAAAGTGGCCAAAATGAGATGAAGACCGGCAGTGTGCATCAGTTCAGGGCCAAAGACGAAACCCACAACACGGATCACGCCGAACACGCCCGACTTGACAACGGCCACAGCGTGGAGAAGGGCAGAGACGGGAGTGGGAGCGACCATGGCCGCGGGAAGCCAACTCTGAAGGGGCATGATGCCCGCCTTGACGCCGACTCCTGCAAGGAAGAGCATGAAAAGCACTTTTGCGGTGTTCGCATCCAGATCAAGGCCGGCGAGGAGGCCTCCGGCTTTGAAATCCATTGTTCCGGCCAAATGATAGGTCAGTCCTATGGCGGCGATGAGGACCACTCCGGCCGTCAGGGCGTAGGTGAGGTACTGGCGCCCGGAGCGCATGGCTTCACGGTCTTCTTTATGAATGACCAGTGGATAGGTGGCAATGGACAGGATTTCATAGAAAATCAGAAAAGTGAGCAGATTGGCAGAAAAGGCTATGCCGATGGTGGCCGAGAGGCAAACGGCGAAGCTGGCAAAATAGCGGGTCTGCTTCTTTTCATTGGCTCCACGCACGTAGCCTATGGAATAAAAGCACGTCAGTATCCATAAGCCGGAAGCGACGAGAGCGAAAAAAAGTCCCATGGAATCTGCGCGAAACTGGAGAGCGATGCCCGGCGATATCTCGAGCATGGTCCATTCGGCCACCCTTCCCGCAAATGCATCGGGCAAGAGGGAGAGCACCAGGGGAAACTTGATGAAAGCTGCTGCCAGGGTCCAGAATTCCCGCAGGTTGGGCCTGTTGGAACTGGCATAAATCAGGGGAACCGCTGCCAGGGAGACAAGCACAGCCAACAGAGGAATGGGGGATGTGTAGGTGACGATCTCATTCATGACGATTTTGCCTTACAGCCAGTCGGGAATCATGGGTAGAATCAAATGGGTGACGATCCAGGCGTTGGCCAATCCCAACACGAGAAGACTCAGGGATAAAGTTAAAGTGGGAAGGAGTATGGAGGCTGGTGCCTCGTTTCTGTTCACATGGGTCGTGTCCGTCAATTCCTGCACTGGATCCTCCGAGGGTTCTTCGGAAGGAGCCGCCACTCGAGGTTGAGGCTTGAGATACATTCTTTCAATCACCTTGAAGAAGTAGGCCGCATTGAGGAGGGTGCTCACCAGGAGCACTCCCAAAAATATCCAGTTGGACTGTTCAATGGCACCAAGAGCCAGATACCACTTGCTGAAGAATCCAGCTGTGGGCGGAAGACCGATCATGGAGATGGCCGCGAGTACAAAAGCTGCTGAGGTCCAGGGCATGGTCTTGCGGAGTGAGTTGTTCATGTCGGTTATGGAGCTGTGTCCGACCTTGAAGCGAAGACTGCCGCTCACAAAAAACAGGCAGGCTTTCATGCAGGCATGGTTCAGTGCGTGAAGAATGGCACCGATGAAGCCCAGGGGGGAAGCGAGCCCGATGCCGACGGCGATGTATCCCACTTGAGCCACACTGCTGTAGGCCAGCATGAGTTTGAGTTCTTTCTGGCAGATGGCGAGTATGGAGCCCCAAAGCACACCTATGGCTCCCAGGTACCCCACAATCTGCGCAATGTGCAGGTCATGTCTCAGAAAATCCGGGTCCACCATATAAAACATGACGCGAAAAAGGACATAGGCCGCAACCTTTGTGCCTATGGGAGCGAGGAGTGCTGTGGCTGCAGACGAGGCATAGGCGTAAGCATCGGGCATCCATGCGTGCATGGGAAAAAGCGCCATCTTGAGACCGATGCCCAGTACGATGAGTGTCAGTCCAACGATCACGGCTCTCGAATCTTCCAAAAGGGGTAAAACCTTGAACACGTCCCCCATGTTCAGCGAGCCGGTGCTGATGAAAATGAAGGCAACGCCCAGGAGGTAAAAAGCTGCTCCCACCGTTCCGAGGGTTAGGTACCGAAATGCGGCCACAGGGGCACGCTTGTCGCCGATGGCAACCAGAGCGTAACCGGCAAGAGCTGCTATTTCCAGGAAGACATACAGGTTGAAGAGGTCACCCGTGAGAACCATGCCGCACAAACCGGCCAAAAGAAGCATGGTGAGGGTGTAATAGGAAATGGTTTTGTCAGGGGTTTCATGCTCGACCATCCTTCCCGAAAAAATGAGCACGACAAACGTGATGCCCGTGATCAGGACGCACATGAAGGCGGAGAGGGGATCGAGAATGAGTTCAATGCCAAAGGGGGGCATCCAGCCAGCGAGGTGATAACTGATTCTTCCCTCGGAGAGCACGTGCATGAGCCCGGATATGGAGAAGAAGAGGGAAAGGGCCGTGGCGATGAGGGCCGTTATGTACCCGAGGCGCCTGGCGAAGTACCCCAGCAATGGAATGAGGAGCGCCCCAAAAAGAAAGGCGATGATGATGAGAATGGGTAACTGAAGTGTGTTCATTGCATGCGTTCCAACAAGAGTGGTTCATCCAGGGTCTGGTATCGGCGGTAGATGGCGACGATCAAGGCAAATGAGAGTCCCAGTGTGACCACTGCCACCACGATGGCCGTGAGCATGAGCGTGTGGGGAAGAGGATTGAGATAAAGGTCAGGGTTTTCAAGACCCAGGGGCTGGTGGTAGACGGTCACGGTTGCGTCTTCTTTGTATGCGGCAACGATCCAGAACATGATGGTTGCCGACTGAATGAAAGACATGCCCATGATCTTTTTCATGAGGTTGCGCTTCATCATCATGGCATAGAGGCCGATGGTGAAGAGGGCCAACAGGAAAAGATAGGCGTAGTAACCCTGAATGAAGCTGATGGCGGGAACGAGAAAGCCGTTGTAGTTTTCCATAAGTTCCGTCATGGTCACGCCTCCAGAAGGTCGTCGTAAATGGAGACCAGTGTGGCCATGACCGTGAGAGTCACGCCCAGCTCAATGAACAAAATGGCGTAGTTCCTCAGATATGCCGGATCGAACCAGGGAACGGGAAGAAATCCATAATCGAGAAAATTTCCTCCGGCAAAAATGGCCACGAGCCCTGTTCCCGCAAATATGAGCGCCCCTATGGCACTCAAGGTTATGGTCAGGCGGGAAGGCATGACCAGCTGGCTGATCTGTGTTCCAAGGGTCATGCGCAGCAGCAGAAAGCTTGCGGCGAGTAACACGCCACCTTGAAAGCCTCCACCGGGACTGTAATGACCATGGAAGAACACATAGAGGCCGATGATGAGAATGACCGGAGCTAGCCCGCGAGCGCACACATGAATGATGGGACTGTCGGTCTGGCTCTTCATCCCCTCGATGTGACACGCGTCGACTCTGGTGGGTGTCATGATTCTCTTCTCCTCAGGATAAAATAGCAGGCCATGCCTCCAGCAAAGACAACAACCACCTCGCCCAGCGTATCCCAGCTTCGGTAGTCGGCCAGAATGACCGTGACCATGTTGGGGGTCGCGGCATCTCTGTAGGCATTTTGAATGAAATAGGCTCCGGCCACGGGATCTCCTGCCTTGTTCACGGTTTGGTGAACGGGCGCGGTTACGTCGCCTCTGGGAGGAAGCTCCAGGGTAGCCATTGTCATGAGGCCTGCAAAGACCAGCAATGTGATGAACTGTAGCGCTTTCAATCCAGACTCTTTCTTGAGGTTAAAAGTATGGCCACAATATTGAACACTCCCACTGCACCGGCACCCACCACGGCCTCTGTAAAAGCCACGTCGATAGCCCCGAGAGAAACCATGGTTGAAGCGACCATGAAGCTGAATATGTTGAGCGTCACCACAGCCGCCAGGAGATTGCGCAATCCGAGGGCAACAAGTGCGGCTACGATCATGACCGTAAAAAGGGTGAATTCAATCAGCCAATGCATGATTTTGCCTTATTTCAGAGGTTCTTGGCGTTCCCAGATTTTTAGGCCGGAGAGAAGGGCCCGGCGGGCCAGGGCGTGGGTAGCTACAGGGCTGGTCACAGCCACAAAAGCTATGATGAGGATCAGTTTTGCGCTGGTCAGTGTGAAACCTTCGTGGACGACCATGCCTCCCACAAACATCATGATGCCCAGCGTGTCCACTTTCCCCGCGGCATGAGCACGGCAGTAAAAATCGGGCAGCCGGTTGATTCCGATGCTCCCGACCAGCATGAAGAAGACTCCACCGAGCATGAGGGCGATGGCCGCGATGTCTTGAATGATGGTGAAATTTTCCATGATCAATAATCCGATGCGCTCTTTTTGAAGTACTTGGTCATGGCGATCACGCCCACAAAGTTGAGAATGGCATAGCCCAGGGATATATCGATGAACATGTCCAGCCTTCCATAGATCAACCCAAAAAGCAGAACAATGGTGATGGTTTTACCGCCCACCGCCGCGACCCCAAGCAGCCGGTCAAAGAGGGTGGGACCCTTGTAGACACGATAAAAGGGAATGAGCAGAATGATTCCCACCGCCAAGGCCATGTAGAGGAAAAAAGTATCGAAGAAAGTGTCCATGCTAGATCGAGCTCCCTTCGTCGGTACGTCGGATGTTGAAACATAAATCGTCGGGATTGTAATCCTTTGTATAAAGCCTTGCCACTCTGCCATTCATGTCCCCTGAAAGCACATCGTCTCCCGTGCTGCGCGTCAGGGAGTGGACAATGAAACGGTCTTCCCGGATATCGGTGGTGAGGGTGCCGGGCGTGAGCGTTATGGAATTGCCAAGGATCACTTTGGCCAGCACATTGGGCAGTATGCAGTCAAAACGCACCAGAGCCGGCTGAATGGGCATTTTGGGGTGCAGCACCAAATAAGCCACATAAAATCCCGACTTGATGATCTGCCACAGGAGCCAGACCAGATAGATGACGAGCCTGGGCACGTTGATGCGGGTGGTGCCGCAGGGTTCACAGTTGGCGAGGGGAAGGGGGTCAAGCCGAAGGTTGAGCCAGACCACAGCGGCCACGGAGACAACGCCGTAGAAGATGTGGAGAAAATCATAGTGACCACTCAGGATCAGCCAGATGGCCATCAAAAGGATGACCTGAAACACGATTCCCCGATATCCCCGGCGTGGAGGGACATTGGATTCCTCTAGGGTGCAGGTTTGTTCTGTCATGGACATTTTGTCAGCCACTTTTGCCCCTATTGATCATGAGGGTTCTGCCAAGAGGTGTTCATCTTGCCTGTATTTGTGAAATTTTTCTACAGATCCTTTGGGCACATGTCAAGTGCAAAAATCCGTGGTGAGCGCCTGTGGGCATGAGCAAACAAGACACTCTCACGGGATAGGGGAAGGGGGGCCGGGGGGGACTGGCCCAAGGATATTCCAAAACAACCTGAATACCTGGCGCGGCTTGGGAAGAGCGGTTTGTGCCCGCGGTCACGGGGAGGCAGGGTGTGAGGATCTGCAAGCAGGCCGGATTCAGGGTGTTTCATCCCCTTTCATGGAGATAACCGGGAGGTCTCTGGAAAAGGCGGGATCCCTGGAAAATGAAAGGAATCATTGCCTTGAGGCAGCTCAGGATCCTGCGGCCTTCAAAATGGGCTGACAGTGTGCTTGAGGAAATTATTCACAAGAAAAAAGTTTGAAAATGTTTCCATGGGGGAAGGTTTTGGCGGTGGCAGGCCCCCTTGGTCAAAGAAATCCGGAAGACCATGCGTTTCCAATGCAAACCGCACGCTCCCGGTTCACGCTTCCCCGCAGTGCCAACCGCTCGTGCTCGTGCCGGCGTGGCTTTTTTCAGAAAGGAGATGGATCCTGGAGCATGCGGGTGACTCGCTCTTGAATAAATTCCACGAAAGGTTTGGTCTCATCACCAAAATCCATGGCCACCTGTGCGGTCACCACCGGTGCCTGGGGGAAGGGTGGAAACCTGACATAATCTTTTTCCGTGGTCATGATGAAATCGGCGCGGGCCTGATCAAGGGATTTGCATAGCATTTCAATGTCCTTGAGCTGGTAAGGGTGGTGATCGGGAAAAGTGTGGTATCGTGAGGGGTGAATGTCCACCGATTGCAGAGAGCGAAGAAATTCATGGGGTTTTGCGATGCCGGAAAAAGCCACCACGCGGGCTTTCTGCAATGCACCAAGGGGCACTCTGTCTCCGTGAAGGCCCCTGCGAAAACCAGTCAGGCGATGATGACAGGAAAAGACCGGTTTGAAGGGAAATTGGCGGGCCAGGAATGAGGCTAAGGCAGTTTTTCTGACCCCGGGCGGGGTTCGTGTGAGTATGAATGCATCTGCACGCTCGAGATTTTTTACGGGTTCCCGCAGAGGGCCGAAGGGCAGAAGGAGTCCGTTTCCCCAGGGGTTCAAGGCATCGAGGAGCACCAGGTCCAAATTTCGTTGAAGCTTCAGGTGCTGAAAGCCGTCGTCCACAAGGAAAAAATTCACGGGTTCACTTTTGAGAGCTTCTCCACCTGCCAGGAAACGGTCTTTTCCAACCCAGACCGTCAATCCTTTAGCGGCCAGCAGAACAGGCTCATCCCCGCAGAGGGAACTTGCTCTTTTCAGGCCGCAGGAAATTTCAACTTGGGAGACCCCCTTTCGGGAACCTCCATAGCCTCCGCTGAGCACCGTGACATTGAATCCCTCTTCCTTCAAATGTTTCCCCAGCCACAAAACCATGGGGGTTTTGCCCGTGCCCCCCACCACGAGATTACCAATGCTGATGACCGGGCGGGGGAGGTTTCTTGCCATGGAAATGGAACGTTTCTGCTCCATGGCGAGGAGCCGGCCATACAGTGCCTCGGAAAAAGTGTAGAGCGGGTATAGGGGACCTTTTCCCGGTTTTTCACTGGACCGGTCCCACCACAAGCGAAGCAGCCTTCTGTTCAGCAGGGAACTCACCCCTCCTTTTTCATGGTGATATGGAAAAAGCCGGGTTGTTTTTTTGCGGGCTTGGGAGGATTTTGAATTGAAGGGTTCTTTCTGTATTTTATGGCTCCTCATGAAGTTCTCCGGCAAAACAAAAACTTCAGGTTTTGCCGGGTTGCCGGATGGTGCTGACCAGGGACAGCGGGGAACGGGCAGCCGATGTGTCGAATGCGTCCCACGCTACCGTATTTTTGTTCCAGAGGTCAACGCTTTCAATTGCTGGAATTTTTGCCCACGGTTCGTTGGAGAACCCAGGGGGTTTTGCCTTGACTTTTGTGGAAAAGGGTCAACTATTATGTGGAAAGTGATGAGGTTTCAGAAGAGTGTTTCACCTTCGGGGCCTTGGTGTATTGAGCAACTTGTTAAACAATCCTGAGAAGGTTGAAGCACTTCGCCATACTGCACCAAACGGTGCGCCATCCAGTCTCTCATGAGAGAAACGGCGACTCGTTTTTTTATGGTTCCTGATGATCAGGACCAGCCCAAAGAAATGCCAGTCAACGAGAATCAGAACGGTGGAAAGGAGAAGCTTGTGCAGCAGGAAGATTTGTATGATGTGGTCATCGTTGGCGGGGGGCCTGGGGGGCTGACCGCCGGGCTGTACGCCATGAGGGCTGCCTTGAAAAGCGTGCTCATCGAAAAGGGCTTGCCCGGCGGGCAGATTGCCATCTCTGACAGCGTGGAGAATTATCCGGGTTTTGAGAGCATCAGTGGTTTTGAACTTTCTGACAAGTTTTTCCAGCATGCGGGGTCGTATGACCTGGAAGTGCTTCAGGAAGAGGTGACGAGCGTGGACCCGGGCCTGGAGCACCATTCTGTCACCCTGAGGACCGGCAGGGTCATCAAGACCCATGCGGTGGTGCTTGCAACAGGGGGCAGTCCCCGTGAGCTTGAGATCCCCGGCGAGAAGGAATATTATGGTAAAGGAGTTTCTTACTGCGCCACCTGCGATGGTTTCTTCTTTCGAGGGAAAACGGTGGTGGTGGTCGGCGGGGGGGATACGGCCGTGGAGGAGGCTCTTTACCTGTCCAAAATCGCCGAAAAGGTTTACCTGGTTCATCGGCGTGATGCTCTGCGCGCAAGCCGCATTCTGCAGCAGCGGGCCATGAACGAGTGCAAGATCGAGATTCTTTGGAACACCGTTGCACTGGAAGTTAAAGCAGACGAACACGGAGTTTGCGCTGTCACTCTTGAGAATGTTCAATCGGGGGAGCAACGTGACCTTCCGGTGGATGGGGTTTTCATTTTTGTGGGGTTTATACCTAACAATTCACTGGTGCCCCAGGGAATCAAAATGAATGCGGATGGCTATGTGGTCACAGATGAAAAGTGCGAGACCAGCATATCCGGAATTTTTGCAGTGGGGGATTTGAGAGAAAAGTACGCCCGCCAGATTGTCATCGCCGCGGCGGATGGCTGCACGGCTGCATTGGCCGGAGCTCACTACGTGGAAGTTCGAAAAGGCGGGGAGACTGTCTGCGCCATGCCTGTCAGTCCCGCATGAGCACAGGAATTTCATGAAGGGGGCGTTGGATTCTCTCGAAGAACTTTATGGACGGTTCAATGGCAGGAAATATGTCCATCCTGACCCTTTGGAATTCCTTTATCTCTATGAGCATGATCGGGATAAGGAAGTGGTGGGTCTGATCGCTTCCACTCTTGCCTACGGCAGGGTGCACCAGATTCTGAAGAGCGTGTCTCAGGTCCTTGAAAAAATGGGTCCATCTCCCTATGAATATATTCGCGAGGGGGGTTGCAGAAGGTTCAAGGGTGATTTTGAGGGATTCAGGCACCGTTTCACCACAGGGGATCAGATGGTCTCACTCATGGGATCGATCCACCGTGTTCTGAAAGAGCATGCTTCTCTGGAGCGCTGCTTCGGTCAATACCTCAAAGAGGATGAAGCCACTGTTCTTCCAGCCCTGACCGGTTTCATTCAAGAACTGGGAGGAGGGTCTCATGGCAAGGGCTCCATGTTTCTGCCCCTTCCGCAAAAGGGAAGTGCCTGCAAACGACTCAATCTGTTCCTCCGGTGGATGGTGCGCCGTGATGCTGTGGATCCGGGGGTGTGGCGCGGAGTGCCCGCATGCAAGCTGATTGTGCCACTGGACACACACATGCATCGAATCGCCCTGCAGTGGCGTTTCACCCGACGCAGACAAGCGGACATGCGCGCAGCCCTGGAGGTGACCCGCCGTTTCAAAAAGCTCGTTCCCGCGGATCCTGTGCGTTATGATTTTGTTCTGACCAGGATCGGCATCTCCAGGCATGAGGACCTGAAAAACATTTTTTTGCATAACGGGTCTTTAGCGCTGACACATTTTGCCCCATGTCCTGATGAGCAGGAAATGGCTGATCCATGAGTTGCCTTGAAGCCGTAAAAACTGAAATTCAAAACGCATCCGACAGACCAGGAGGTGAAAAAATGTCCCAGGCCGATGTCAAACTGTATGCCCTCAGCACATGTATCCACTGCAAGCACACCAAGGAGTTTTTGGACAAATGTGAGGTGGGCTATGAATGCATTGATGTGGACAAGTTGGAAGGTGAAGACCGGAAAAAAATGCTTGAAGAGATCAAGGAGATCAATCCCTCCTGTTCCTTTCCCACCCTCATCATCGGAGATAAAATCATCGTGGGATTCAAGCAGGATGAAATCAAGGAGGCTCTCAATCTATGAACGCCGAACAGCTTTATGAAATGCTGAGGAAAGTTCAGGAGCCAAAGGGGTATTTTTTTAATAAAGACAAGGAAAAGGTGCTGCAATTGCTTGACGGTCTTCTGGTGAACAAGGACCGGTATGGCTATATGTGCTGCCCCTGTCGACTGGCTGCCGATGACCGTGATTGGGACAAGGACATCATCTGCCCATGTGTTTACAGAGAGCCCGATGTCAAAGAATACGGAAGCTGCTACTGTAATTTGTATGTTTCGCAAGAGTGGAATGAAGGTAAACTTGAGCACAACTACGTGCCGGAGAGACGCCCCGTAGAAAAGACCCTGGGCAAACTTTAAAATGCCTCAGCTTTTCGTTTTCGGGAGCTGCTTTCCCTGGTTTCAGGGTTTTGCAGTGACAATTTCCCGTCCCGGTTTCCACTCCCCAGGAAATCTGCAGCATTTCATGGGGCAGTGGAAATTGTCTGTAAGAAGCTCGTCCAGTTTTTCCGCCATGAAAGAATCCCCATCCTCTGATTTGTCCGGCCGGGCCGTGGAACCCTGTCATGTTGCACTCATCCCCTCGTGCCCTCCCCATGAAAGGATTCTCTGGAACCGCAGTCAACCGGGGTGCGTTTGGTATTCCGCTTCGAGGGATAACCGATGAGCCCTTATTTGCTCAAATGCTTTGAGCATTGCCTTTTGAACGGGAATCTCTTCTTCAAGGAAATGAGACATGTGCGTTTCGCAAAGAAACCAGACACACACATAAGGCCTTGTTTTTCGTGAAAGTTCGCAGCCATTGGCGCTCAGGTAGCGGCACATGCCGTCGCTCTGGGATCGTGTCTGGCCCGGTGGGGCCGGAAGGCCGGAACTCACGAGGAAAATGATGTCCGCCTGATTGAAGAAGATTTTTTTTCCATGACAGCAGGGATCTTCACATGCAGCACAGGTGAGAGAGCAATAACGTTCCATGAAGCCATCCACAAATTCGATGCTCTTCAGGATGGCATTCACGTGGCATCGCACTCTGTCTGAATCCATCCCTTCAAGGTTGGAGGAGACCTTTTTCAGGGTTGCGGCCCATTTCGCATCACTCATGGGATGGCGGTAGAGGGAAGATTCTTCCAGGTGATGGACCGCAGGAGTCGTGACGGACATGGGTTTTTGAAAGGGCAGTGAATGTTCGCGTCTTCTTCGCTGGGTCATGGACGTCTCTTCGGAACCGGATGGTACCGGAGGATGGAGAGGGGCCGGGCCAACGGGAAAGGAACGGCAACAGGAATCCCGTGTGCTTCGGTGAGGGGAACATTTGCGCCCATGCTCATTCAATGAAGTCATGTTCGATGGGTCGAACAACCAAAACGGGGCAGGGAGCGTGATTGACCACATTTTGCGCTACGCCGCCAATGGATGTGGAGCCGAGCGCCGTATGCCCCTGGCTGCCCACAACGATGAGGTCAATGGAAAGCTCTTTGGCCACATTGATGACTTCCTCAAAAGGTTCACCTCTGCGAATGATGAACTCCAAATCCACCCCTTCCCTCAAATCTTCAGGCACAAACTGTTTGAGATCGTTCTCCCTGTCGGACACCAGTTGTCTCATGGCCTTCAGAAAGTCACCCTTGTAGCCCTTGCTGCTGAGTTGCTGAACCGCATCAATCATTTTCTGGTTGATCATGTGCAGCACGTAAATGCGCGCACCCCTGTCGCGCGCAACCTGAATTCCGTAGTGAACGGCTCTTTCTGAATCCTTTGAAAAGTCGACCAGTATAAGTATTTTTCTCACAGGAATCATCTGATATTTCCTCTCTTCCGACACAACAGTGCATGCTTTCTTGTGGAAAGGCAAAATTATCTGTTTCCGCGGGTTCTCCACGGTATCTCATTCGTCCTCTAATTAGCATAGATCAGGGTTTTGATCTATGAGAGATCTGGTGGCGGCGGGCAACAATTGATTGGACTCTTGCTGTCCGTTCTCCTGGATCAAGCCCATTGTCCATGTGCGGTCACATTTCCACGCCCTCCACGGGTGCACCGCAGCGATGGCACTTTCCCTTTTCGAGGCCGTCTTTTTCGATGGAAAATCCGTGCCGCTTGATCAAGGGTTTGCTGCAGCCATGACAATAGGTGCTTTCCCCCTCATTTCCGGGAATGTTGCCTGTGTAGACATACTTCAGACCTGCTTCCAGTCCCGTTTGGCGTGCCATGTGGAGGGTTTTGACAGGTGTGGGGGGCAGGTGCATCAATTGATGCTGAGGATAAAATCTGCTCACATGCCAGGGAATATCAGGGCTCAGGGACACCAAAAAGGCAGCGAGGGCCTTGATTCTTTCCGGATCATCGTTGAGTCCCGGAATGATCAAAGTGGTCACCTCGAGCCATATGCCCTTTTCCTTCATTCTTTCAAGGGTTTTCAAAACAGGTGACAGGCGGGCACCGCATTGTTCCCTGTAAAAGCTGTCATCAAATGACTTGAGGTCAACATTGGCGGCGTCCAGGTATGGGGAAATGGTTTCCAAGCCCTTTTCCGTCATGTAGCCATTGGTCACGAACACATTCCTGATGCTGTGTTCATGGGCTATCCGGGCTGTCTCGAGGGCAAACTCCATGAAAATGGTCGGCTCCGTATAGGTGTAGGCGATGCTTCGGCAGCCTGCACCTTTTGCATTGTCCACAACCCTTTGGGGAGTGGCGGATTCTCCAAAGATGGCCTGGCGGACCCTGGGTGCCTGGGCAATGTCCGCGTTCTGACAAAAAAGACAGCTGAAATTGCAACCCACCGTGGCAATGGAATAGCTGCTCGTGCCCGGCAAAAAGTGAAACAATGGTTTTTTTTCGATGGGGTCCACGTGCTGGGCGATGAGCCGACCGTAAGCCAGGGCCATGAGCGTGCCGTTTTGGTTTTCCCGAACACCGCAAAACCCTCGCTTGCCGGAATCGATGAGGCAATGGTGTGAGCAAAGGAAGCACGTGACCCGTTTCTCGTCCAGCTTCTTGTAGAGAATGGCTTCTTTCACAACTCCCTCCTTGTGGAAGACCGGGTTGCATTGTCTGGATTGCACAAAGGCAATAAACTGGAATCGATGGCTTTTCAGGCCGATGGTCAACAAGCAGGAATCATGGGTAGAATTCCAGTTTGAAACATGAGGTGCCAATGATTTTAAAATAACATGAATGTCCGTGCGCTTCCAAAATCAAAAGGGGTCTTTCCCCGACTTTCCACGGAAGGAAAGGGAAGCAAAAATCAAAACATTGCCCTTTATCAGGTGATGCCGCGACAGGGAACGAGAAACGGGTGAGGCTCATGGAGAATGCATCATGGGCACATTTCTCTTTCAGGAAGGGGACGCTTTCCGGCAAATGGCAACGCTGCTTTTTCGCGCACCGAAAGCCATTCTCCTGCCTGTTGGCAGGAGGAACAGTGGGCGCCTTTCACTTTGGAGGGGATCTGGGAAAAAACGGGATTTTGAGCTGTTTGCATGGGGTACTGAAGGTCAATTCTCATGGCGATGAAATGTCCGAAAGGATGCCATGTGAAACAGGAAGACTTTTCTATGCAGTGAGTGTGGCGCAGAAACCTGAGGGGAAAAGTGAGGGATGTTTTCCATTTGGTGGTGACAGGTCCTGACAGGGCCTGAAAAACCATCCCCTTCAGTTCCCACACGCTGAAGAACCTGGCTCTGCTGTAGACCGTTTCATGCCACAATTGTGTCCAGTAACGCTGCAAAGCGATGATTGAAAACTTGTTCAGTGCTCCCAGCAGCACATGTCTTCTCGCTACGCGGCAGGCCTCCTCCAGGGCCATCAGGGGGTCGTCGGTGAATTCGAGTGTCGTGATGAGCGCCACCTTGTCAAATTCGTTGTCTTCGTAGGGCAGGTTTTCTGCAAATCCCTGGTTCAGTTGAATCTTTTGGGGCAGCCGCTTTCTGGCACTGGCCAAGCAGAATGAGGAGGGCTCCAGGCCTGTTGCCTTATGACCCTGCTGTGCGAACCACCCGAGAAAATGGCCCGTTCCGCAACCCACTTCAAGAATTCGCTGGGGTGCAACAGGAGACCAGACCTGCTGCAGCAAAAACTTTTCGATGGCTGCTGCCGTTCGGCCAGGCTCCTTTTGATACCAGGCTTCAAGGGAGTTTCTGTCTTTTTCCCGGAACTCATGGGCCATCACATGGCACCGCCTCTTTATGGGTTGTTTCCCTGAGCTGGTCCATCACTGAGCACGGCGCCTTTAGCCCCCGAGGTCACCAGGTGCGCATATCGGGCAAGGTAGCCCCTTTTGATTCTCGGTTCCGGTGGACTCCACTCGCTTTTCCTTTGGGCCAGGGTTGATTCATCCACCAGGAGCTGGAGTTTTTTGTTGGGTATGTCCACAACTATTTCGTCACCCTCCTGCACGAGACAAATGGGTCCCCCCACTGCGCCTTCAGGGGAAATGTGTCCGATGGCAGCTCCCTGAGTGCCGCCACTGAATCGCCCGTCGGTGATGAGTGCCACATCCCTGCCAAGTCCCATTCCCATGATGGCTGCGGTGGGGGTCAGCATTTCCTGCATTCCGGGTCCACCCTTGGGTCCTTCATAGCGGATCACCACAATGTCACCCGGCTTGATTGCGGAGTCGAGAATGGCTTCCGCTGCTTCCGTTTCGCTTTCAAACACACGTGCCCTGCCTTTTCTCTGCAACATCTCGGGAGCCACTGCAGACTGCTTCACCACGGCCCCCTCCGGTGCAAGGTTTCCGTATAGAATGGCGATGCCTCCCTCCTCATGGTAGGGATTTTCCACGGAGCGAATCACTTCTTCGTCCAGCACCCTGGCAGTGGCGAGATTGCCTCCCACTGATTTGCCCGTGACGGTCATGGCATCCAGATGGATCAGGTCTTTCGTGGAAAGCTCCTTCATGACTGCTTGGACGCCCCCTGCTGAGTGCAGGTCTTCCATATAATGGGTGCCACCGGGCCGCATGCTGCACAGGTGAGGTGTCCGGGCACTGATCACGTTGAAAAGATCGAGGTTGAGTCCGATGCCTGCTTCATGGGCGATGGCGGGCACATGCAAAACGGTGTTGGTGGAGCACCCCAGTGCCATGTCCACGGCCATGGCATTTTCAAAAGCCATGGCCGTGGCTATGTCACTGGGCCGGGAGTCCAGAGCCACCAATTCCATGACTTTCATGCCAGCCACTTTGGCCAGGCGAATGCGGGCCGCGCTGACCGCGGGAATGGTGCCGTTGCCGGGCAATGCCAGCCCCAGAGCTTCCGCGAGACAATTCATGGAATTGGCGGTGAACATTCCCGCACAGGAACCACAGCCGGGACAGGCGCATTCTTCCAGTTCCTGAAGTTCTTCCCGGGACATCTGACCGGCTTTGCAGGCCCCAACGCCTTCAAACACTGAAATGAGGTCCACAGCTTCTTTGTTTCGGCGGCCTGCCAGCATGGGTCCACCGCTGATGAGCACGGCGGGAATGTTGAGGCGCATGGCGGCCATGAGCATTCCAGGAATGACCTTGTCACAGTTGGGAATCAGCACGAGGCCGTCGAAAGGATGTGCCATGGCCATGATTTCCACGGAGTCAGCGATGAGTTCGCGGCTTGCCAGTGAATACCGCATTCCGGGATGATTCATGGCGATTCCGTCGCAAACGCCGATGGTGCTGAATTCTATGGGAGTTCCTCCTGAAATTCTTATGCCCGCCTTGACCGCTTCCGAAATCTTGTCCAGGTGGATGTGCCCTGGAATGATTTCGTTGGCCGAATTGGCAATGCCGATGAGAGGCCTTTCCAGTTCGTCCTGCGTGTAGCCCATGGCTTTGAAAAGTGAACGGTGGGGGGCTTTTTCGATGCCTTTTTTCATCAGGTCACTTCGCATGCACTTTTTCTCCTTGTGAACAGCTGCGCTCTTTTCTTATGAATTCATAAAGATGCGTCTTGGAAAGCCGGAATCATCTGCCGGGCAGTGCTGGCCTTCCCTTTCATGGATTCTTTCGTTTTTTGCAGCACCAGCAAAAAGGCGCTTCCTTTATCAAGGGGTTGGCCGGAAGCCTCTGACATGGGGGGATGGGGGATCCCCTCGCAGCGGGGTTTTTGCTCCGGGTTCAGCGTGGTACAAAGGTTACTTTATCGCCGAGGACATTGGCAAGGGTAAAGCGCTTTGTGGGGTCGGAGGAAAAAAGTTGACACTTCAGGGTGCAGGTTTTATAATTTTTTACCTTTTAATTGACCTTGTGATATTGTTGCTTAGGAGATCATTGCATGGATGCTAGAAACCAAAAAGCCCTTTATCCCATTGGAATTGTTGCCGAGTTGCTGAGTATTCATCCCAGAACCTTGAGGATTTATGAGCAGGAGGGTCTCATCAAACCTGCCCGGAGAGGCGGAAAGCGCTTCTATTCCAACAATGACCTTCAATGGCTCAGGTGTCTGAGAAAGCTTCTCACCGATGAGGGGCTCAACATTGCTGGAATCAAGAAGCTTTTGACCATTGCCCCCTGTTGGAGCATTCGGGACTGTGGTGAAGAGGTGCGTAAGGAATGTCCCGCTATTTTGAACTTTCCCGTGCCCTGCTGGGACCTGGTGCCCAGCGCCTGCAAAGAAAAAGGCAATACGTGTTCTGAGTGCGAAGTTTACCTGAAAAAGATGAATCATGTCATGATGGGAAAATGTCTGGATGAAAATGGGGGAGGGGAGGAATAAAGCCATCAGCTCCCGTTTTTTGCAGTGCAAGTGATTTTCTTTCAAAGGCTTACGAGAAGCGTTCCGTTTCATTTGGCTGTCTTTTTCTCTCCCACGTGCAATTCTCTCTGAATTTTCTCGAGAGCATAAGAATCATGAAAACGATTTTTGGTCCCGTTCCGTCCAGGAGGCTTGGCCGTTCTCTTGGCATCGACGTCATTCCCCCAAAAACCTGCACTTACGACTGTATCTACTGTGAATCGGGACGGACGACAAATCTCACCCTTGAACAGCAATGCGGCATTTCCATAAGGCAGGTGCTGGAGGAACTGGAGAATTTTTTTGATCTGCATCCTGATGGTGCGGACGCGCTCACCTTTTCCAGTGCAGGAGAACCCACCCTCTACAGGGATCTGGGCCCCTTGGTCCTCGCCATAAAGGAAAAATTCCCGTCCCTGCCTCTGGTGGTTCTCACCAACGGCTCCCTGTTGTGGAAGCCGGAAGTTCGCAGGGGGCTTCTGGCCGCAGACCGCATCGTGCCCTCGCTCGATGCGGCCAGTGAGGATGTTTTCCGCCGTGTCAACCGTCCCCACCCTGACCTTGACCTGTCCCTCATCATCGAGGGCATTGAGCGTTTGAGGGAAGAATATCCCGGAAGCCTTCATCTGGAGATCCTTCTGGTGGCGAACGTCAACGATCATCCGGAGGAGCTGGAGAAAATCAGCCACCTGGTGAAGCGAATCGGCCCCGACAAAATCGAACTCAACACCGTCGTGCGCCCTCCTGCCCGGGAAAAAACGAGGGGTTTGAACGCTCATCAGATGGCGCGTGTGGCTGGTTTCTTTCCCCGGGGAAGAACGGATGTCATTGGGACTTTTGAGGGATGTCGCGAGGGAGGGGGGGATGAAAATCTGGAACGGCGGGTTCTGGGTCTTCTCATGAGGCGCCCCTGCACACTGCCCGAGATGGCAGCTTCACTGGGTGCGCACCGTCCGGATCTCCACAGAGTCCTCAGCCGGCTGTGCAGGGATGCCTTCCTGAAACGCTATGTTTTCAACGAGAGAGAGTATTATTGCCTTTCTGAAAGAACGTGAGAGCTTGTGCCAGGCGTTTTTTTCAATTCATCGTGAAATGCGGTTCATTCATCCCGGCGTGTGAATGTCGTCCATGGGAGGCAGAATCTCCAGGACTTCAACGGGATTTTCCGGTATGGTTCGCACCACCAAAGTGTGTTCGAAAAGCTCTTTGGCCAGATCTCGAATCTGCTCCGCTGTCACGCGGCGAACCATTTGGGGATATCGCATGTCATGCTCCCACCCCAGGCCCAGAACTTCGTTCACGGCCGCACTTTGAGCCCTCGCATCCAGGCTTTCCAGATTCAGGTGCCTTCTGGCGATGAGGAGGTTTTGGGTTTTCTCCAGTTCCTCCTCCGATATGAGTTCTTCTCCCAGTTTTTCCAGGTTTTCGAGGATGATTTTCTGGACGCGATCAAGGTTGCCCAGGGTTGTCTGGGTCAGGACTCCGTAAAAGCCCGCGTCTTTTCCATAAAATGGAAATGCACCCACCACATAGACCAAATCTTCCTCTCCACCCCGCAATCCCCTGAATAGACGACCGCCCGGGTAGCCCGTTCCCGATAGAACCGTATTCAGAACGTCCAGCACAGGCTGCGATTCGTGGCGAACGTTCAACCCGTTGGTGCCGATGAAAAGGGCCGCTGCCGATTTGTCATTGTGTGTTTCTATCACCTGGTTTTCCAGAATGTTCCTTGTTTCCCTGGGATAGGAAGGCAGTGGCAGGTCATGACCTTCCCAGTGTGAAAACTTGTCCTCGATGAGCCTTCGTGTTTTCTCCCCATCCAGATCTCCGTAAACCGCGAGTACGGAGCGCTTTGGGTTAACCATGAGCTGGTAGAAATCGACGACTTCATCCCGGGTGATGGATTTGATGGATCGGGGGGTTCCCAGTCTGTGGTTTTGGTAAGGTGACTGGTCAAAAAAGTTTTTTCTGAAAAGCCTCAAGACTTCCACCTGCCAATTGGCGTCCAGAGTTTCAAGGGCCAGGAGGGTTTCCTCCCTCAGCTTGTCAATCTCTTCCTGGGGAAAGGTGGGGTTTCGCACCACATCTGCAAGAACGTCGAGGGCCAGTTCAAGGTCTTCTTTGAGCACCTTTACGGAAACACGGTAAGTGTTGTTGTCAGAACGGCTCACAATGCGGCCCCCAATTTCTTCGATGGAGCGGGCGATGTCCATCTTGGTCCGGTTTTCAGTCCCCGCTGTGAGCAGTGAACCGGTGAATGCAGCAATTCCGGGAGGCTTCTCATGTTCCATGTAAAGGCCTCCAAGCCCGTAAAGCTGCAGAGTGACCATGGGAAGGGACGGATCCTCCTTGAAAAGCACTTTCAGCCCATTGGGCATTTCCTTCAAAGTCGGTTCCGTTGGCTCCGGGATCTCAGCCCCATGCTCCGGGGAAGCCCCTTCCACTTCATCGCTTTTCGCCGATGGGTGGACCACCGCCACATTCATACGGTCCATGTTCAGGTAGGTTCTGGACGCATCCCTCACTTGTTCTGCTGTGACCCTGCTGATATTTTCCAGGTAAAGGATGTCGAAATAGGGGGTTCCCGTGTCATGGAAGGATGAAGCGAGGGAAGATGCGCGGTTGGAAGCGGTTTCCTGGCCAAAAACGTGTCTTGCCTTGGCCTGTTTTTTCGCCTTTTCCAGCTCCTCTTGGGAAACGAGCTCTCTTTTGAGCTGCTCAATTTCGTCTCCGATGGATTCGAGAACCGCCGGCCAATGGCGGGGGGCAAGGGAGAGGGATATGAGAAACTGGCCTTCCGTGTAAGAGGGCGTCCAGTTGGATGCGCTCACGCTCAAAACACGGTTTTCTTCATCTTTCAATCGGCTGTAAAGTCTGCTGCTCCGGCCCTGGCCCAGAAGGAGAGCAACCACGTCCAGGGCATAAAGGTCCGGGTGGTGCAGGGCCACTGAGGGAAAGCCAACCATCGCTTGAGTCAGCCGCGCAAAAGGAAGTTCTCTCTCCTGCCATCGTGTGCTCAACTGAGGCGGTTCCGAAGGAAGCGCCATGGGGGGCGCGGCTTGCCTCTGGAAATGGCTGGTCTTTTGGCCCGCGAATTTCACCACCTCTTCGGGATTCACCGCTCCGGCGACCACCACCACCATATTGTCCGGTCGATAACGCTCTTGGTAGTATTGGAACAGCGCATCTCGTTCTTTTTTTACAAAAATCTCCTCGTAACCAATGATGGGCTTTCTGACGGGGTGTTCCCGGTAGGCTGTCTTGGCAAAGAGCTTCCACAGTTCTCTGGAGGGAGAGTTCTCTCCCATTTTCATTTCCTGCTGAATAACGGATCTTTCTCTGAGTATTTCAGCTGGCTCCAGGGTCGAATCAGAAACATAAGCCAGCAAAAGCCCCAGAGCATCCTTCCAGTGCTGAGATGCAGTGTTGATGTAATACACCGTCCGGTCATAGGAGGTGTATGCGTTGGTTTGTCCGCCGATGCGTTCCAGGGTTTCTGTGGCTTCATCTTCCGTGAATGATGTGGTCGTCCCCCCGGAAACCACGTGTTCAAGGTAGTGGGACAGGCCGGCTCCCAGGTGTTGCCCTTCATGAATGGAACCTGCACGCACAAAGACCTGCGTGGAAACCACCTGGCTGCCTGGCATGGGATGAACGAGCAGGGTGAGGCCATTGTTGAGGGTGACGAAAAGGTCGCTTGGCTCGGAAGCCATGATGCGGTGCACATGCCTGGCCGCCTCAGAGGACAGGGTGGGGACCTGAGAGTGAAGACCGGCACTCCAGGCAGGGAACGAAAACAAGGTCATCAGAAGAAGAAAAAAGCTTTGAAAAATATACTTTTTCAGTGAATTCATAAGGGTTCCTTTTGGGTGTTAACCCCCCATGGTTCCGTCCATGGTCGAACGAGGTTCCTTGCAGACGATATGCCCGGCGTCAGAATGCACCATTTCAGAGCATTATACCAGCTGATCCATATTTTTTTTCACCAATGGAAGGGGCTGCCCGGAGTCGGAGAAAATCCGGCCCCTTGAAGAAATAATCCCTGGCGTCATCCTTTCACGGGATTTCCGGAGATGTTTCCCTGCACGATTTGCTCACAAATATGAGCGAATCGGTTGAGGGGTTTGCCCGTTGAAGGGATTTCATTGGTGGGTCGCTGGAGAAAAAGCAGCCGCCAAACGCCTCCGTGCTCAATCCACTCCACGCGGATATCGTCCAGGTCTCCTGCTTTGAGAAGTCTGTGTGTGAGCGAGATCGGGTGAGACAAAGATGCGTCTTTCAGAAGATGTGTGTCCAGAGAAGTGGCCGTTGAGGAGCCGAGGCTTTCAAGTGAGCCCCCGATGACCTGGAAATTGATGCACGACAGGCTCAGTTTTTTTTCCCATGGACTGGACTCCTGAACAACCAGAGGGTTCCATTTTCTAAAACAGGCCTCAAATTCTTCAAGGGAGCTGATTTCATGACGCAGGTGTGAAGTTTTGCCGAAAGGGGGCAGAACAGTGAAGGGTAATGAAAAATCCCTGAGCACCTGAGCGTTCCGGTTTTTTCCATAATAGATTTTGGTGTTGGGATGAGGAAGACCGGTCATCTTCAAAAGCATGGCCTGGTGCAGGGTTGAACTTCGGTACATGTGGCAGGTGAAGGTCGGAAATGTGGGAATGCCCGCACTGTGAAAAATCCTTGCATAAAGAATGGAAGGGAAAAAAACCACTTTTGCCGATCGCAAAAGTTCCAGCTCTTCAAAAGGATAATCCATCAATGAGGGGCGAACACCAAGGGTTGTCACCGATGGGCAGCCCGAGAGGAAGGGGGCCAGGGCCACATAAGGTTTTTTCATATCCCCATGCTCTGAGCGATTTACGCAGAAATTCTTTCAGAAGACCTATGTCCGTGGGGGTGGCTCGCGTCACACAGAAAGAACCCAAAATGCCAGAAAAACAAAGAACAGCTTTTCCTTGCAGGCGCTCTAATTTTTGCTGGAGTTGAGCAGCAGGTCAGGGTGAACTCCGTAATTGTAGCTTCGCATTTTAAAGTAATTCTCCAAAAGGCCAACGCGGCTGTCCACATAGTCGTAAATTTTCAGCCGGGAGCTTTCACCGTTTCCGTTCCTGTGCAAAGCGTGGATTGCCTGAGCCAGTTTTTGCTTGAAATAAACGGGTTCGGCCAGCACCAGCACGCTGGCTGTGAGCATATGGGCATGGGTGATCAATTCTTCCGCCGTGGTGAAAATGGCCATGGGGGTGTCCAAATCCAGGGGACGATGGCACCCGGATTTGTCTTCGTCGTCCTGTGTCGGGTACAAGGGAGCTTGCGCTGTTTCCTGACCCACCCTGGTGGTGGCAATGCCACGTTTTTTGAGTTCATCATACAGTTTGTGGTCTCCATTGGTGTTGGAAAGCACGATCAGTGGACCCGTTCCAGCGTGGATTTCCTGGCCGATGTCTTGCGCGATGAGCGTGGCTCTCTCCTCGTCCTGGCGCAGTGCCGTGAGCATGGGTGTGTAGTCGGCCCTCGAGGTGTAAGGATAGTCAAAATCCGTCTGGCGTGTGATGATGTTGGCCCTTATGATGCCTCTTCCCTCGCGGGCATCCTTGTCGTTGATGGTGTAAATGAGGTCTCCCACATAATAGAACATGAGACGGGAAAGACGGTCCTTGCGCTGCGCTGAGTTGGAAAGACCCAGCATGTACGGCGTTTTGAAATTGGGAATGAGGTGGGTGAAAACTTTTGAAGGACATCGCTGGCATTCATCGAGCACCAGGTAGCCGAACCGGTCCGTGAGTTTTCGCCAGAACTTGGAAGCTTCCCCCGTGTGGGCGATGGTGATCTGGTTTCCAATGCGATGCTCTCCACTGGCGAAAATGCCCACCTCTGAACTGGGAATCTGGAGGAAACCTTCGATTTTGGTGAGCCAGTTCTGAAACAGGTCAAGCCTTGGCACTAAAATGAGCGTCGGCTGTTTTCGCTGGGCGATGGTGTAAAGAGCAATGACTGTCTTTCCGCTTTTATGCCCTCCCACAAGGGTGCAAAAATCCTTTTCCATGATATTTTCAGCAGCTTCCTGCTGGTAGCCCTTGAGTTCACCATGGAACTCAATGTAAGTGGCTGGCAGGGTGGTGCGCTTGTCTATGAGCCGATAAGGCTGGTTGTGTTTTTTGCACAACTCGAGAAACTGCTCCAAAAAGCCCCTGGGCAGATGATAATATCTGCCCCTTTGTCGAATGCAGTTGATTTGCGGGGGAATGCTGCCAATCCAATCCCCTCTGTTGTGACGCGCTTCGTAGTCAGGATTGGTGAAAACGAGACGCTCATGGATTTTTTTCTCGAGGAGAGGTGATAGGCCCTCCGTCGGAATTTTGATGCTTTCGGCAAGCACGATGTTTAGAAGTTTGACGAACATTGAAACCACCTTCCTGAAGTCGTAACCAGTGTATGTTGAAAGGAAAGGGAGGAAGACCGGGATGAAGCGATTCTTCGACTCTCTTCATACTTTCCTTCTGTTTTTTTTCGGGACTGTTCACCGAATGACTTTGACACCGGTGATTTGAAGCCGAAATAATCTGTCTATAAAATCATAACTCGCTGTGCAAGACAAAAAAACACTGTGCCGTTTTGAGAATTTCAGCAGAACACGGGAGTCATTGAGCGCAGAAAATCACTGGAAGGCAATTTATTTGACAATTCAAAAGGTTTTCATTACTTGAAGCTTTCGAAGCGAAATTGACCTTACATTCTGCCTTTGTTTGAGTTTTCATGAGCTTTGTAGCATCATCTGAATCATTGATGTGCAGGATTTTGTCCGACCTGAACATGTGAGCGAGGTGAGGGTTTGGATCCACGCTTTTCGTGAATTCATGAGCCAGGCAAGAACAATTGAGCTCATACTGACGTCAAACTTTAACTCCGGAGCATATTTTGTGATGAAAGAATTGCACAAAGATCACTTGCAAGTGCTAAGCCAGCTTGCTCATGAGTATCATCAAAAAAGCACTGAACTGGAATCATTCCTCAAAGATTTTGATCCCCAGCAGGCGCGCGTCCAGCTGAGGATTCGAAGTGAAATGACCACAAACAATTTCCGTCTCGCGCAGCAGGCTCTTCTGAGTGAGGTTTGTGCAGAGGATGGGCCGGCGTCTCAAGAGAGTCTTGGCCATGCAGCCATGGCTCTTTGCCGCTGTTTCGATGAAATGAGGATTCTTTTCAATGCCATGGCCGAAAAAGCGGAAACCCCCAAAACATGACATTGCCTTCTTTGGGGGTTCCTTTGAATCGGGAGCGCCGCTTTTTCGTCAACCCTGCACATTTTGTGCGGCCACGATCCATATTTCGGAAGGGCGGGCACGGCTGGCATCGACCGTTTTCACCTTTTCACCAGAAAATAGATCCTTCCGGGGCTTTTCATGTTGCCTGCCAAGCCTTCGGCGGCTTTTCCGCTGCCAAAAAACAGATCCGTCCGGCCCACGCCTTTAATGGCTCCTCCCGTGTCCTGATTGACGACCCATCGGCGCAGGGGTTTCCACCCAAGCAGGTTTCCCGCTTCATTCACAAGGGGCTGCTGGGTCTCCAGAAAGCCCACAGCGCCTTGAGGATGCATTTGAGGGTCTGTGGCCACGGAACGGCCGGGGGTGAGGACCACGTTGATGGCTCCGACAGGTCCTTCGTCAACCCACCTGAAGAATATATAACGTGGATTGTAGAAAAGAACCTCATCCCTCTGTTCCGGATGGGTCTGCAGGTGATCTCTGATGGTTTGCAGGGAAACGATCTCGCGCTCCAGAATTCCCTGATCGATGAGATATCTTCCGATGCTCCGGTAAGGATGGCCGTTGGTTCCCGCATAGCCCACACGCGCATATTCGCCATGGCCCAGATGCAGCTTTCCCGATCCCTGCACGTGGAGGAAAAAACCGTCAATGGGGTCCTCGATCCATGCGATTTGGCACTCCTGGGACGCGATTTTTTCTTTCTGGTCGATTTCCTGGCGCGTGTAAAAGGGCACAACACGATTCTCCTCCACCCTTCCCACCAGGCGCGTCCCCTCAAAACGTTCGGCATCGAACGAGTTCAAATCAATGGTGAGAAGTTCAGGAGGCAAACCGTAGAGGGGATAATGAAAACTTGAGTCAGGTTGGAGCCGTGCTTCCAGTACGGGCTCAAAATATCCGGTGACGAGGGATTCCCCCGACTCAGAGGTTGCGCGGCTGCGGTACACATGAAAATGTTCTGCAAGAGTTTCGTTGTCCAGTGCACCTTCATTGAGCAATTGTGAAAAAAGCTCGAGGGTCTCTTTCAGTGTGTTTGCCGTGATGGATAGTTCTCCCAGGGAGAACGTCCGATCTGGCGGTATTCTGCTGTAGAAGTGCAGGCTTTGTTCGATGGCTCTTTGAAGAGACTCCCTTTCCCCATCATCTGTGAAGCTGGGAAAATCATCCCATGTGACTTCTTCAAAACCTGACTCAATGGGAACTTGGGGTTTCTCGGGGGGGTTGCACCCCGCAAGGGCAAAAAAAACCGCCGCACAGGCGCAGTAAATGAAAGAGCGGAAAACAGTCCGAAGAAGAAAAGGGAAGCCTGAATCCATACCTGTCATGTCTCTTCGATGATGTGGGGTTTTTGTGATGGTCACCGCTGCTTTTAAAACGGTCTTGTTCAGTGGTCGATGTTGTGTGGCCGGCAGCCCCTGAAAAGCGTGGCGTGAGCTGGCCTGCAAAGGTGTTGCACAGGAGCCCCCATGGTGGGACTCTCATGTGAAGAGCGGGGAGCTTGGGACCGGACAAGGAGACATGGTATTCTGGGGCAGGGTTTCCCTGCCCCACAGTCAGGTCACGGCTTCCAGGGCGCAAGGCCTGGTCAGGTTCCCATCTCCCAGGAATTGAGGTATTTTTCCTGTTCCGGAGTGAGATGGTCTATGAGAATTCCCATGCTTGCCAGTTTGAGTTTTGCGATTTCCTTGTCGATATGAGTGGGTACCCCGTAAACCTGCTTTTCAAGCTGTTCGTGATTCTTGACCATGTGTTCCGCTGAAAGAGCCTGGTTGGCGAAGCTCATGTCCATGACGCTGGAAGGGTGCCCCTCGGCTGCGGCCAGGTTGACGAGGCGCCCCTCGCCGAGAACATAGACCCTTCTTCCGTCTTTGAGGGTAAACTCCTCCACGAACTCACGGATCGTTCGGCGGGAAACGGCCATTTTTTCCAGGGCATCCAGGTCGATTTCCACATTGAAGTGACCGGAATTGGAGATGATGGCGCCATCCTTCATGGATTCGAAGTGCTCACCGCGCAGTACATGGATGTCCCCGGTGAGGGTGCAGAAGAAGTCCGCGATCTTTGCGGCCTCCTTCATGGGAAGCACCTGGTAGCCATCCATGACGGCTTCAAGGGCACGAAGTGGATCGACTTCCGTGATGATGACTTTCGCCCCCATTCCCGCTGCTCTCATGGCGACTCCCCGTCCGCACCATCCGTAGCCGCTCACCACAAAATAAGACCCTGCGAGAAGGCGGTTGGTGGCCCGAATGATGCCGTCCACCGTGCTCTGTCCCGTGCCGTAGCGGTTGTCGAACAAATGCTTGGTGTCTGCATCGTTGACTGCGATGATGGGGTACTGCAGCACGCCTCTTTCCGCCATGCTGCGAAGGCGGATGACGCCTGTGGTGGTCTCTTCCGTGCCCCCGAGCACTTCCGGAAGAAGTTCCTGGCGCTCCGAATGGAGGACACTGACCAGGTCGGCACCGTCGTCCATGGTGATTTGCGGTTTGTGGGCAAGGGATGCATGAATGTGCCCGTAGTAGGTCTCCTTATCCTCGCCTTTGATGGCGAAGACGGAGATCTCATCGTGAATGGAGAGGGAAGCGGCCACGTCGTCCTGAGTGCTCAGAGGGTTGGAGGCGCAAAGGCGCAACTCGGCCCCTCCGGCTTTGAGCGTTTGGGCAAGGTAAGCCGTTTCCGTGGTCACGTGAAGGCAGGCCGCCATGCGAATGCCTTTCAGGGGTTTTTCCCTGGCGAAACGATCTTTTATGGACTTCAGAACGGGCATGGACTGTGCCGCCCACTCGATGCGAAGTTTTCCTTTATCGGCCAGTTCTCGATCCTTAATGTCAAAATCCATGTGTCCTCCTCAGTGGAACCCGCAAATGAATTGGAGCCTGAACAGCAACAAGAGACTGCAGCTGGACGATTGAAACTGAACAGGGTTTCAGAAAATCAGATCCCTGCCCGGTCACGAATAGCTTCCACCATGTCCGTTTTTTCCCAGGTGAAATCCGGGTCGTTTCTGCCGAAATGCCCGTAGCATGATGTTTTTCGATAGACGGGACGCAGAAGCCGGAGGTGGCGGATCATCTCGGCGGGCTTGAAACTGAAGAGTTCGCGCAAAATTTCTGCGATTTGGGTGGCGGGAATTTTTCCCGTGCCAAAAGTGTCCACCATCAATGAAACGGGCTCGGCCACTCCAATGCTGTAGGCCACCTGCACTTCCGCCTTTTCAGCCAGTCCTGCGGCCACGATGTTTTTTGCCACGTATCGGGCCATGTAGGAAGCCGTCCGGTCCACTTTCGAGGGATCTTTTCCTGAGAAACAACCCCCTCCGTGACTGCCCTGTCCACCATAGGTGTCGGCTATGATTTTGCGGCCCGTCAATCCACAGTCGCCCATGGGGCCTCCCACCACGAACCGGCCCGTGGAATTGATGAAAAACTTGGTGTTGCTGTCAATGAGTTCTTTGGGAATGACCTTTTGAATCACTTCCTCAATGATGGCTTCACGTATGGTTTTGTAGGTGACAGTGGGAATGTGCTGGGCTGCGACCACGACCGCATCCACACGCTTGGGTTTGTGGTTGTTGTACTCGACGGTCACCTGGCTTTTTCCATCAGGGCGCAGAAAGCCGGCCACGCCGTTCTTTCGCACCTCGGCCAGTTTTCTCGTGATGCGGTGGGCATAATAAATGGGAGTGGGCATCAGAACGGGAGTCTCACTGCAGGCGAAGCCAAACATCAACCCCTGGTCCCCCGCGCCCATTTCTTCAAACATGCCCTCGCCGGGATTGACGCCAATGGCAATGTCGCTGGACTGCTTGTCGATGCTCGTGATGACGGAGCACGTTTCCCAGTCAAATCCCATGGCGGAATCGGTGTACCCGATGTCCCTGATGGTTTCGCGAACGATTTGGGGAATGTCTGCCCAGGAAGAAGTGGTGATCTCCCCGGCGACAAATGCGAGACCCGTCGTGACCAGGGTTTCACAAGCCACCCGGGCGAATTTGTCCTGGGTGAGAATGGCATCGAGGATGGAGTCGGATATCTGGTCGGCAACTTTGTCCGGATGGCCTTCGGTGACCGATTCCGATGTGAAAAGAAAGTTTGGCATGGACATTTTGGCGTTTTCTCCTGACTGAATTGGGATTGATGGGAGCAAGACTGTCAAGTGTGTCACTGTGTCGACAGGTGCTGGCGGAACCTGCTCAATGGGACCAGGCAAGCCTGAGCCGTGCTTCTCTCAGGTGCAAGATGCCCGGATCGCTTGAGTGGCCGGTTGGAGCAATCCTCGTGCCATGGCCCAAGCAGGTGCTGTTCTGGCCAAACCACATCGTTTCCACTGTTCGCAAAAAAACTGAAGGCTCCAGCATGAGGCTCATGTGGACTGCTGGAGCCCACAGGGGGTTGTTTCGTTCTTTTGAGAATTCCTTCCATTGAGGTCGGGGGAAACCAGTCCTCCCGATATGACCAGTTTGAAGGCTTCCTCCACGGACATTTGCAGAGGCATCACATCTTTTTCGGGCACAAGAAGATAAAAGCCCGATGTGGGGTTGGGGGTGGTGGGCAAAAAGATGTTGAGCACCACCTCCTGGGTGATTTCCTGTACCTCTCCCGATGCCACACCTGTCACGAACCCGAGAACATAAATTCCTTTTCTTGGATACTCGATGAGCGCAACCCTTTTGAACCCCCTGTAGTTTTGCGAAAAGACGGCCACGAGGAGCTGTTTCACCGCCATGTAAAGGGGTCTCACCAAAGGGATCTGATAGACGATTCGTTCTCCAAAGTCGACAATTTTCCCCCCCAGATAGTTTTTCACCAGAAGGCCGGTCATGACAATGAGCAAAAAAACGATGATGGCCCCCAGTCCCGGCAGGGGAAAGGGCAGGAATTCCTTGGGATGGTATTGAGGGGGGACGAGATGGAAGACCCGATCCGCGTGCTGAAGCAGCACGGCTATCACATAAGTTGTGATGGAAAGAGGCACCACGGTGAGCAGGCCAGCAATGAAGTAGTTTCGAATTCTGTCCTTGATGATTTTGAGCAGAGCCAAAGTAGTCAACTCACTTCAAGTGATAGGGGATCATCGTTCCCCTGTTTTCGGCCATTTTACGCTGCGGTGTCGCTCACATGGTTTTCCTTGGAATACGGCTTGTTTCGGGAGTCCAGAAGGATCACATTGGGGCGGTAATGGGCGAGTTCCTTTTCGTCATAATGGGCGTAGGTGGCGATGATCACACGGTCCCCCTTGGCCCCCAGTCGCGCCGCAGCCCCGTTGAGACAGAAATCTCCCCGGCCCGGCGGCCCTGGAATGGCATAGGTTTCAAACCTTGTTCCATTGTTGAGGTTGTAGACTCTGATCTGTTCATGGGGGAGAATATCGGCTGCACGCATCAAATCTTCATCGATGGTGAAACTTCCTTCGTATTCCAGGTTGGCGTCGGTGATGGTGGCGCGGTGAAGTTTTGACTTGAGCATCAATCTCTGCATTTTTTCCTCCTGAAAGCGGCGTTTCTCTTTGGGCGGGACAGTTCAATGATCAATTTATATTTATAGCACGCGATTGTCGATGAGGCGAGTAGAACCGATGAAAACCGCAAGGGCCAGCAGGGTGGGTCCCTCCACATGATCCACTTGCTCGAGAGTTTCCGGTTGGCGCAGTTCTGCGTAATCGATGCGAACGTCCTCGTCCTGATCTTCTGCAAGAATCTCTCTCACCCTTTGCAGAATCACATTGCCGCTGCGCTCCCCCTTTTTGACAAGATCTTCAGCCGCATCAAGGGACTGGCTGAGTCTCAGGGCTTTGCGCCGCTGTTCAGTCGTGAGATAAACATTGCGGCTGCTCAGAGCCAGCCCGTCATCCTCCCGGACGATGGGGTGGCCCATGATCTCCACGTCCATGTTCAAATCTTTCACCATTCGCCGAATGGTGACCAGCTGCTGAAAGTCCTTTTCTCCAAAAATTGCGGTGTGAGGCTTCACGAGATGGAACAATTTGCTGACGACAGTGGTGACCCCGCGGAAGTGCGTGGGGCGGGAAATTCCACACAGGGGCTGGGTGACTTTTTTCACCTCCACATAGGTCTGAAACTGATCGGGGTACATTTCTTCAGCATGGGGAATGAAAAGGACATCCACGCCCACATCTCCCAAGAGTTTCACATCACGTGACGTGTCGCGGGGATACTTGTCCAGGTCTTCACCGGGTCCAAATTGAGTGGGGTTCACAAAAATGCTGGCGACCACCAGATCCGCCCTTGGCCGGACGAATTTCATGAGAGCCAAGTGCCCTTGGTGAAGGTAGCCCATTGTGGGCACCAACGCCACGTGTTTTCCCTGACGACGCCATGATTCAGCCTGCTGCTGCATCTCGTCAAGCTTTTCGATGATGCGCATCAATCAAACTCCTTTTTCTGATTTCTCACTGAGTGCGGGTGTTCAACATATTTCCAGGCGACTGCTGTCAAGAGGTGTTCCCGGAAACATTTGGAAACCTCTGACTTGGCGAGAGCTTGGAACGCGCCTTCCGTCTCGGTCTCTTTTACAAGATCCAAGCGAAGCCGATCTCCTTGGAAACTGGGCTTTTTCCTAACAAGGAGCACGGATTTTGTCAAGAATTTTATTGGATTGGATCCCTTGTTGTTGCTCGGAGCGTTCTTGAGTTCCTCTTGATTTCATCCGGTGAATTTCATACAAGAATGGTCGTCATTCTTGAATTCTTTTGGTGTGTGTGAAATATGGGTGTCATGCTTCATTGAGGTTGTGCAAGGCATTCCGCTCCCCGGAACATCTATTTGGGGACTATAATATAGAATTATGCTGGAATTCTCAGCAGTGAACCTTGTTTTGTCATTTTCGGCAATACCTGCATGATACCGGGAACTCGCTGGTTTGCAGGTGCCAAGCTCAATTTCGCGGAACACCTCATTCGTAATTTGAGATCACAGGAAACGAGGGAGTGGTCAGCCGTGTTTGCGGTCGCTCCCATGCCACCCTCGATTGGGGTGGAGTTCGAGCATGGCTTTTACACTTGGAGTCTTCATTGAATGTTGCACTGTTGCACTACTGGCTTGTGAAAATGCGGGGAGGGGAAAAGGTGCTCAAGGAATTGTGCACCCTTTTCCCTTCGGCGCACATCCACACACATGTTTACGACCCCATCGGCACTGAGGGGCTTTTCAGAAATCATCGGGTGAAACAGAGTTTCATCGGAAGTATGCCCGGATCCCAAAAACACTACAGTCACTACTTGCCTTTCATGCCCCTTGCCTCCAGAAGGTTGAAGCTGAAAGATTATTCCCTCATCGTCAGCAATGAATCCGGTCCTATTAAAGGTGTGGTGAAACCTGATCATGCTGTTCACATCTGTTATTGTTTCACACCCATGCGGTATGTTTGGGACATGTACGAAGATTACTATTCCTGGGCGAGTCTTCCCGTCAAGCTGATCATGCCTCCCATGAGGACATATCTGAAAGCCTGCGACATCAAGTCCGCCCGCTCGGTGGATCATTTTGTGGCCATTTCGAGATTCGTTGCGGAAAGGATTGAGCGCACCTACGGCCGTGATTCGGTTGTCATCTACCCTCCCGTTGACACGGACTTCTTTGAAGCTGCCGCTGCGGAAAAAAAGCAGGACTATTTTTTGTATTGCGGGCACTTGACCCGCTACAAGCGTCCAGACATTGCAGTGAAGGCATTCAACCGGAATGGCAGAAAATTGTGGGTCGTGGGCTCGGGAGAGGACTACCCGGCGCTGAGAAAAATGGCGGGAGCCAACATCACATTTCTTGGGGGAGTGAGCCAGGATCAGCTGAAAGATCTCTATGCAGGAGCCAGGGCACTCATTTTTCCAGGGACGGAAGATTTTGGCATCGTTCCTTTGGAAGCTCAGGCAGCGGGGACTCCCGTCATTGCATTCAGAGCCGGCGGGGCGCTCGAAACGGTGATAGAGGGGGAAACGGGGCTGTTTTTTTCCCAGCAGACTGAGAAGAGCCTGTGCGAGGCCATCGAAGAATTCGAATCCATGGAAAGGGGTTTTGAGAGAAGTGCTTTGAAGAAAAACGCTCGAAGATTCTCGGCGGATCGTTTCAGAAAAAATTTTGCCGCCTTCGTGGCAGAGGTGGCCGGAGAGAAATTTTTGCACTGAAAAAACAGCTGCCACAGAAACCCTCACAGAGAATGTTGTCCTGAATTCTGTTCTCTTGTGGCATTTTCATGTCAGCCTGCTGCGAGCCATTCAGTGGGCGGGTCCTGTCCCGCAAACAATTCAATTTAAGTTCAGAGGTCATGGAAACCAGTTTTCGAGAAAAAGGCGCTTTCATGGTGAAAATACTGCACGGTCTCGATTGTCTGATCGTGGCGGTTTTGCTCATATTCCTCGTTTTTCTGTATGATGTGGATGTGGAACACTACGATCACTATAAATATCTCATGATCGTTTCCGGTGTCCTGTCCTATTTCGTTTTTTACTCCTTTCAGCTGTACCGGTCATGGCGGGGGAGCAATCTCTATCAGGAACTGATCGTCATCCTCAAGGCCTGGGGCTCGGTGGTGGGCATACTGCTGTTTCTGGCTTTCGCGTTCAAAGTTTCCTACGCCTATTCCAGGGTGGTCGTGCTGCTCTGGATCATTCTCACCCCCTTTCTCATTTTCTTTTTTCACCTGATCAGCAGATTGATTCTGCGAAGCATTCGAAAAAGAGGCGGGGATTTGAGAACGGCCGTCATCGTGGGGGCCGGAGATCTGGGGATGAGCGTGGCCCAGCAGATCGAGAACACTCCTTGGGCAGGTATTCGGGTGGCGGGTTTTTTTGATGACTACAAAGAGAATTCCCCGGTTGAACTCACGGACAAGCCCATTCTGGGAAAAGTGGATGAACTCTCCCGGTATCTTCAGTCGGCACCGGTGGATTACATCTACATTGCACTTCCCATGCGCGCAGAGAAAAAAATCCTGGGTATATTGAACGGCTGCCGCACAATGGGGGCGCAGATTTTCCTCGTTCCCGATCTTTACTTCTTTCGTTTGTTCAACTCCACCATTGAAACATTGGGAGAGACGCTGCTGCTCAATTTCAATCCTTATAACCGGGGGAAGCGTTACTTTGACATCGTCTTTTCAATTCTCGTCCTGGTGGTTTCCTTTCCCCTTTTGGCACTCATTGCCCTTGTGGTCAAGCTGCAGGATGGAGGCCCCGTCTTTTACGGTCACCAGCGGATCACCTCCACGGGCAAGCCTTTTCAGTGTCTGAAGTTTCGGACCATGTACGTGGGAGCTGACCAGAAATTGAAGGAAATTCTTGCTAAGGATCCGAAGGCTCGAAAGGAGGGGGAAAAAAATCAGAAACTCAAGGATGATCCGAGAGTGACCCCTCTGGGGAGGTTCTTGCGCATGAGCAGCCTGGACGAACTGCCTCAGTTTCTCAATGTGCTCAAGGGGGACATGAGCGTGGTGGGAGCCCGCCCCATCGTGGCCTCGGAGCTGGACCGACATTACCGAGAGCACGGGGGGCTTTACTGCTCCATGAAGCCGGGAATCACGGGCTTGTGGCAGATAGGAGAAAGGAGCGACACGGAGAGCTACGAAGAAAGGGTCAAGCTGGACACCTGGTATGTTCGGAACCACTCTTTCTGGCTGGACATGAAGATCATTTTCAAGACTGTCCGCTCCATCGTGAGCCGAAAAGGAGCCTACTGATTCCATGAGCTGTTGCATTGCCGTTCTTTGGGGCACTTCTTCGGTGCCTGGTTTGCCTCATGGAGCATGATGTATTTGTAAAAAACCCCTCCCGCATTGGACACGGAAATGAGCAGCCCTTCATAACCATACAGAAAGCCCCTTTGAAGAAAATAGTTTCTCACGAATGCAAAGAGGGCATGGAAGGACGCTTTGAGGGGACCCGATTTTTTGGTCCCTGCATTCTCCCTGGCATACAGTTGGGCGTAGTGCTTCATTTTATCCAGAAGGTCGGAAGCGTTTCGATAGGAAAAGTGGCGCATGGGGTGTCGCAGGGGAACAATCTTGATCCCCTTCTTCTTTTGAAGGCTTTCATGGACCAGTTTCTCCTCAAAAGAGGTTTGGCATTTGTTGTACAGCCGCAGCACCCGGTCGGGGTACCAGCCGCAACACTTGATGAGTCTTCCATTGAAAAAATTTTCCCGGACCATGGAATAGGCGTGACGCTCATCCAGCTTCAAGTGGGCGATTTCCCGGACCAGCTCATCGCTCAGTATCTCGTCGCTGTCCACATTGAGAATCCAGTCATGCCGGGCATTTCGCGCGGCAAAATTTTTGAGGGGACCAAAACCTTCCATGCCGCTCTCGAGAAGGGTCACATTGGGAAAAGCTGATGCGATGTTCATGGTTTGGTCAGTGGAACCATTGTCCAGCACAATGACCTCGTCAAACGCCCGCAGCGCCCTGAGGCACTCGCCGATGGTCCGCTCACTGTTCTTGGCGAGTACAGTGGCGCTGATGGGCACATTCATGTCCGGATGCCTGTGCTGTCTCAGGATAGATCTCCCTTGCATGCCACAAAATCATCAGAAAGATTAAGTTTCGCCGCTGTTGGGCAGGCGATGGACCGGTTTTCAGGGACTCAAAAAACATTTTATTTGTATAGGAAACCGGTAAAATAAACGTAAACAACAGCGCTATAGTAAGATACCATGTAAGAGTCAAAATTCATTACAAATAAAAAAATTATAAGAAGTGCAAATCTTAAGTTTTTATATTGGTCGTTGGTTTTCTTTGCATGGATAAACTGTGTGTAAAATATGTAAATAAAGAAAATCAGTCCAATAATTCCAAGTTTGGCAGTCACCATCAGGTAGTTATTGTGTGGATTGTAAATTTCTTCAACACCTGGCGAAAATTTTGAATTGATTTTTCTGTATTCTTCTGGAAAATCTCCAGTTCCAACTCCAGCTATTGGATTTGATTTTATTATATGCAAAGTATTTAGATAAAAGGTGATCCTGTCATTTACATGTTTAGATGGCTTGTCTCTTTCGTAGTTAATGATCTCATCGACCGCAGTGTATGCTCTGTAGCGAAATGTATCGCTTATAATATATGCAGATGCAAATAGTGATGGAATTATGACAATAACGAGTATTATTCCTTTTTTTAAATTGGTGTTGTAATATTGTAAAAGAATAAGTGAAATGGCTATGAAGTAGGCGAGTTGCCCGGCTCTTCCAATCGTGATGAACATATTGACTGAAAAAGAAATGAACAGAAAAAACAATAATACTTTGTATTTTCTGTTTATTTCTCTAAAAAACATATAATAGAGAGTCAGATAGGCTGCCACCGCCAGCAGAACATTGTAGGTCACATGACTCTGTATTCTCAGTCCCGTGAACTCAAGGGCGTACATGTAATACACGAGATGAAGCACAGTCATACCCGCCAGAAAAGCGGCGATGTAGTGATCTGCCCGTTCCTTTCGCATCATGGTGATCAGTATGGGAACAAACAGAAGCCGCCACTGCTTTTCGATCATGTAAAGGCCCCACCGAAGGTCTTCGGTCCAGAGCATTCCCACAACATGAAGGGCAAAGAACAGAAGACAGGCCACCGCCACACGGTTGCTGCGTATTTCCAGCCATCGCTCCTTCAGGCTTCCGTTCAGCACCCACACCCCCGTGATCACCCCTGCGAGAATGGCTCCTGCGGAAACGGAAAGGACCATGGCGAAGCCCAGCAAAAGAAGAAGAGGGTCTTCACACTGGCGGGTTTTTTGAAAAAAGGTCTTTTTCAGTCCTTCAAAGGTATGAGAATCAGCCGTTTTTACCTGGGACATGATGAACTCACCTGCTTCTGGTCAGAGGGATGGCATTCTGGGTGGGTCAGACTTTTCCGCGATGATTCCGTAAACCTCTTCCGCCGTGAGGCTTTCCATGCATTCCAGGGTGGAACATGCCCTCCTTCTGTAACAGGGAGAACAGGGGAGCTCCTTTGTCAACACCGTGTGGCCCAATCCATAGGGACCTGTTCGTTTGGGATTGGTGGGGCCAAAAAGGGCAAAGACCGGAACATTGAGAGCTGCCGCCAGGTGCATGGGGCCCGTGTCGTTGCACACGACGAACTGGGCCCCCTTGATGACCCATGCCAGCTCCAGGAGGTTGGTCTTGCGGGCGATGGAAATGGCACGTCCTCCCGAGAAAGAGACCACCTGCCGTGCGATGTGCTCGTCGGAAGGGGCCGCCACCACCACCGATGGATGGGGAAATCGTGATGCCAGCTGGCCGAATCGCCGGGGAGGCCATTTTTTGGCCCCCCCTCCCGCAGCGGGGGCGATGACGATGTATTTTTGGGGAAGCTGAAGCTCTCTTTCCTTTTCCCGGGTCATCACAATGGGAGGGAGTGGAAATTTCACCTCCGATTCATGCTGACAGCTCAGGATGTGAGCCACTTTCAAATAGCGGTCCACAGCGTGGATGTCCCCGCCGCCTGCAAAGCCGGTCACCCGGTGGGTGTAAAAAAGGGTGCTGCCCTCCCGGCCTTCCTGAAATCCCACTCTTATGGGAGACCTCGTGGCGAAAGAGATGATGCCGCTTCTGAGCAGTCCCTGGAGATCCACCACCAGGTCGAATTTCTCTCTTCGAAGCGCCTTGAAAAGCTCCCGAAGGCTGCCGAGGGTCCGGGGCAGGTTCCGGGGTTTTTTCCACGCCCCTTTGTCCATGATCCAGAGGCGATGGATCATGGGGTGGTTCTCCAGAAGAGTGTGCAGTCCCCTGGCGATCACCCAGTGAATCTGAGCCTTGGGAAACCTCTCGTGCATGGCGTTGAGAAATGGCAGGCTGTGGATCACATCCCCCAGAGCGCTGGGTTTCACCACCAGAATTTTACGGGGTGCAGCGGGCATCACCTTTGACAACCGTTCCATGGCCTACTTCCAGTGTGCGTGAGGGTGTTTCCGGCGCATTTTCATCCTTGACCCGACGCAACCTTGTTGAGCAAAGGGGCGGTCATCTGAGTGAACTGGAGTTCATACAGCCTCCTGTATTCGCTGTCCCATTCCAGAAGCTCCTCGTGGCGCCCCTCCTCCACAAGCCTCCCTCTGGAGAGGACGACGATGCGGTCTGCATTTTTGATGGTGGAAAGGCGATGGGCGATGACAAGTGTCGTCCGGCCCTTCATGAGATTTTCCAGGGCCTTTTGAACTTCCAGCTCCGATTCGCTGTCCAGGGAAGAGGTGGCCTCATCCAGGATGAGTATGGGGGCATCCTTGAGGATTGCCCTGGCGATGCACAGTCTCTGCCGTTCGCCGCCGGAAAGGCGAAGTCCCTGTTCACCGATGACCGTGTCAAAACCTTCGGGCATTCGTTCTATGAAATCGAGGGCATGGGCTGCCTTGGCTGCCCTGACGATCTCCTCGTGTGTCTTGTGGGGGCTTCCGTAGCCGATGTTGTTTCTGACGGAGTCGTTGAAAAGGATGGTTTGCTGGGAAACAATCCCGATCTGGGAACGCAGCGAGGAGAGGCTCACGGACCTCACATCTTCGCCGTCTATGAGAACCGCGCCCTCGGTCACGTCATAAAATCTGGGAATGAGATTCACCAGGGTGGTTTTTCCTGAACCGCTGACCCCCACAATGGCCAACACTTTTCCCGCCGGTACGGTGAGCTGCACACGATCCAGGACCAGGTCCCTTCCGTAGCGAAAAGAAACGTTTCTGAATTCGATGGATCGCCTGATCGGTTGCAGCTGTCGAGCTTCCGGTGAGTCCATCACTTCGGTGGGCGTGTCCATCACATTGAAAACCCTTAATGCCGCCGCGACGCCCTGCTGCAGGGTGTTGTTGAGGTGGCTCAGCCGCTTCACCGGCTCATAGAGCAAAATGATGGCCGCCATGAAAGAAAAGAAGTTGCCCGGAGTGGAAACTCCCTGGATGACACTGTAGCCCCCGTACCAGATGATGATGACGATGCCCACGCCTCCAAGAAATTCCATGAGAGGAGAGGAAAGGGCCCTCACGGCCACGGACTTCATGATGTAGTGCAGGTAGCGTTCATTCTCCCGGGAAAACCGGGTTTTTTCATAATTTTCCATCCCAAAGGCCTTGACAATTCGATTGCCCCCGATGGTTTCATGGAGAATGACGGACAGATCGCCCATGGATTCCTGGCTCTTGGTGCTGATTTTGCGCAGCATGCGACCAAATTTCACAATGGGAAAAAAAGCGACGGGCAGGACCACCATGGCAATGAGGGCCATCTGCCAGTCCCTGTAAAAAATAACCACTGCCAGGGCCAGGATGGTGAAGAAATCCCTCACCAGTCCGGTCACGGCCTCTGACACGGCCCCCTGAATCTGTGCGATGTCATTGGTGATGCGGGCCATGAGAACTCCCGTGGGAGTTCTGTCAAAATAAGACAGGGGAAGGTTTTGGATGTGGTTGTAGAGTTTCTGCCGCATGCTGGCGATGATGTTTTGGCCCACCTGGTTCATGAGGTAGGAGTTTCCCCAGGCACAAACGCCCTTGATGAAGAACATGGCGAGCACGGCGATGGAAAGGAGTTTCAGCATGTCCATGCGCTGGCTGATGAAGATGTCGTCCAGCACCGGCTTGATGAGGTAGGCCGATGCGGCCGTACATATGGCGGTTCCCACCATGCAAACCATGGCGAAGGACAGTCGCCGCCAATAGGGCTTCACGTATTCCAGCAGCCTGCTGTAGACACTTCGGGTCAATGGAAGATCGATGGGGTTATGTGTCTTGCCTTTTTTTTGTGACATTTCCGCTCGCTGATGCATCATTTTGAATAGATTTCTTAAAAAGCTCCTCCACTGCCCGGATCACGTCATCGGAGCTGATGGCGCGCATGCACCGGTGATCGGTGGGGCATGTCCGCTTCAGGCAGGGAGCACAGTCCTGTTCATGGCGCACGATTTGACAAAAAGTTCCCTTTGGAGAGGTGACTCGAGCGTCAGTGGGTCCGAAAAGGGCCACAATGGGAAGGTCGAGGGCAGCTGCGATGTGCATGGGACCCGAGTCATTGGTGATCACGAGAGCACAGCGGGAGAGCAGGGCAGCCATCTGGCGCACCGTTGTCTTTCCCATGAGATCGAGAACCGGTTTGTTCATGTTTTGAGCGATGGCGCTTCCCAGGGGTGCTTCACCCGTGCTTCCCGTCATGAGTACTTTTAAACCGTACCTTTCAATGAGCGCATCAGCCACCTGGGCGAAACGTTCCGGGTACCATCTCTTGGCGGACCCGTAGGCTGCGCCGGGGTTGATGGCGGCCCAGCCGCCACCCTGCAGGACACTGTCTGCCCACTGGGTTTCCCCCGGAGTGAGGGAGAGGTTCAGCCTTCCATCTCCACCCCTTATTCCCAATGCGTCCAGCATGTTGCGATAATAGTCCGTGTGATGCAAGGATCTTTCTCTTCTGCCCACAGACACTCCGTGGGTCAATAAAACTCCTCGGCCGTCGGTCCGGTAGCCCGCTCTCACGGGGATTCTGGCCATACAGGCCATGAGGGCTGCTCCCATGGCGTTTTGAAAGAGTATGGCCGCATCGAAACGTTCCCTGCGAAGACTTCCGCAGAAACTGAACAGGCCGGCCATTCCCCGGTGCCTTCCTTTTTTATCGTAAACCAGGATTCGGTCACAATGGGGGTGACCGCTGAAAAGCTCCGCAACGATGGGATTGGCCACCAGGACAATTTCAGCCCGAGGGAAAGCTGCCCGAAGGTCTCCCAGGGCTGGAGTCGTCATGACCGCGTCGCCTATCCAGTTGGTGGAACGCACCATGATTTTGCCCATGGAGGCCCCATTTATGGCTGCAGCAGAACCCATTGGCCCTCTTCCACTTTGACCATGACCATGGAATCCACATCAAGTCCATTGTGGTCTTCCGGAGTCAAGTTGAAAATGCCGCTGACCCCCACATAGCCACGGGTCTGTTCCATGGCGTCTCTCAGTGCTTCGGGGTCCGTGCCCACCTTTCTCAAAGCATTGGCCAGGAGGTAAATGGCATCCCAGGCGTAACCCGAGTGGGTGTTGATGGGGTACTCTCTGTCGTACTGGAAAATGTCCGTGTAGTACCTGATGAAATCATCGATCACGGCTTTCTGGGGATCTGTGCCGGACAACTGGTCGTGAACCATGAGTTTGGTGGAGGGCATGATGCTGCTGTTGGCTGCGTTTCCCGCGAGTTCCAGGTACTTGGGATCCGGTTGACCGTGGCACTGAAGGAGGGGCATGGTGAGTCCCAGCTCCCTGAAGTTTCTCGCCACCCGAGCCCCCGCAGGACCGATGGTCCAGCAGATGACCGCTTCAGCATTGCCCTCTCGGATTTCCAGCAGCTGAGGGGTCATGTCCGTGTCCGTCACCGAAAAAGATTCCCTGGACACGATTTCCATTCCAAACTCCTGGGCCTGACTTTCCAGGGCGTTGAGGCCGTCCCGCCCGAAGCGGTCAGTGGCCGTGAGAAGAGCGACGCGTGAGATGTTTTGCTCCCTCAGGTAGCCGTAGACTTTTTCAACGGCTGTGGAGGTGCGCTGAGGGGTTTGGAAAGTGTACCGGAAAGGACCGAATGGGCCTCCCGCGATGACCGCGTCTCCCCCGGTGGTCATGATGATGGGAATGCGTGCCTTTTCCTCTATGTAAGGTTTCACGGCCATGCCTCCGTCCGTGCGCGTGGGGCCGATGAGAGCGATGACCTTTTCCCTTTCCACAAGGCGTTTGGCTTCCATGAGCGCCTGGGCGGGATCGCTTTCCGTGTCTCCCACGACCAGTTCCAGTGGGCGTCCGTTGATTCCACCCTCCTTGTTGATTTTGTTCACGACCATCTCGGCCACGAGCTGGGTGGGCTTGCCGATGGAGGCCGCGGGGCCCGAAAGGGCAAAAAGCGCTCCGATTTTTATGGGGTCCCGGGCTTGAGCCTGAGAGAAGGCCAAGATTGAAAAGGCCACGATGGCAAGGAGGATCGGAGAGGCTTTGGGAAACATTTTTCGATGGCTCTTCATGAGGGGGTCTCCTCTTGCCAGGCTGGTGGTGAGGGAGGTGCATGTCCTCCGTCACTGATCATTGCAATGGAGCAGGAATCGGTGATTTTGCCATGGCTCAGACTCTCTTTCATGTTCATGGCACGATGATCAAACACGCGTTCGCTCTTTCCTTCCGTGTGGGGAAAAGTGCCGTGAACCCTCGCGCAGATGTCGTCCGGTGATCCCATGTTGCCTCCGGCCTGTTGGAATCTCTCACGGGAGAAGGGTGAGTTTTGAAAGGCGCAGAGCACCGTCCGTTTCAGATCCTTACTGGGTTCTTGAGCGTGCATGCGCTAAGAACCCATGCGGAAAACTCCTCTGTGATCACCTGAAATCCTGAACCCGTCGCAACACGTGTGCTTTGTTTTCCGTGAATCAAGAGACATTCTGAAGAGGGCTGTGAAATGTCAAGTGAAAGAAAATAGCGAAATCTTGTTAAAATTGCCAGTTGGAATCGCCCTCACAAGCTCGCACATTGCATCAATTCCGGATGTTCCCAGGGGACTGTGCGTTCAGAAGAATCATTTTGACAAATAAGATCCAAAAAGATAAGGGGTTTCTGTTTTCTCTTCCGGCAAAGGATTCTTTCCATGGGGTCTTCTTCCTGTTTTGGAGCGCTCGCCATGCCGCCTCTCGTGTCCATCGTCGTGCCTCTCAAAGATGAGGCTGAAAACGTGAAGCATCTGGGCGAAGAGATCTCTTCCGCCATGGACCGGGAGTCTTATGATTGGGAATGCATATGGGTGGACGACGGTTCAACGGATGGAACCCTTGAGTTGCTGGAGGGGCTTGCGCAGACCGACGCTCGTCACCGTTTCCTGTCCTTTGAGCGGAACGCGGGTCAGTCCGCTGCCCTTCATGCGGGATTTGAAAAAGCCAGGGGCCGAATCCTGGCCACCATTGACGGTGACGGTCAAAACGATCCCAAAGACATTCCTCGCCTCGTTGAAATGATTCGTTCCGGGGAGACGGATATGGCCAATGGCTATCGGGTTATTCGCCATGACGACTGGATCAGAAAAGTTTCATCCAAAATCGCCAACGCGTTTCGCAATAGGGTGACAGGAAAAACAGTACAGGACACGGGGTGTTCCACCAGGGCCATGAAACGCGAATGCGTCGCCCGCCTTCCCTTGTTTTCAGGCATGCATCGTTTTCTTCCGACCCTGGTGGCCATGGAGGGCTGGAGAATTGCGGAAACCCCCGCGAACCATCGCCCAAGGTTGCGCGGCGAGAGCAAGTACGGTGTTCACAACCGCCTGTGGGTGGGACTGGTGGACCTTTTTGGCGTTTTATGGCTCAGGAAAAGAAAATTTTCTTACCAAATCTGCAGAGAATCGGGCCAGGTGGAACACGTCAATCCTTCATGATTTTATCTTCGCCTTTTTCCCCCGCGTAAAACTCCAGTTTCATCACTCTGCCCTTGGAGTAATTGAAACCTTCGACACCTCCAACATGGCGTGGTTTGATCCCCAGTTTTTCTGCCCTCTCCAGGAATCTCGACCGCTCCCTGGTCCACACGATGGAGATGGTTTCGGGCGAATTGAGAAGCATCTGCGCCGCACCCTCGGGAGTCACAAGTCGCGTGTGCGTTCCCAGGAGAAAAACCAGACTGGGCTCGTGGTAGCCTGAGGAGGCAACGGTGATCCTTTCCAAATTTCCGGAGGGAGCCATTTGAGAGATTTCCTCCTGTATGGTGCGACTCAACCAGAAAAAATCGACACGGGGAAAAATGAACTGAAAGATCAGGCCGAAGACCAAAATATTCCCCCCAATGCAAAGGAGCACCGTGTGAAGGAGTTTTTCCCTTTTCAAATATCTGATTCCCTGTACAGCAATGGCAAGGCCCAGCAGGGCCGTTCCCGCTCCCACCAGTGACGGCAGGCCACTGGCAAGCCACGGCAGGGCAAAAGCACCCGTTGTGACGAGCATTGCAAACAACACCATGAAACCCATGGGTACAAAGCGTGGCCAGAAGCGCGGCCATTGTTTCGGGGTCTTTTCCAGCTCCAGAAGGGTTCGGGCAGAAAGGAGGGCCAGTGCGGGGTACAGGGGCAGGACATAGTGCGGAAGTTTTGTGGGAACAGCTTCGAACACGATCCAGGCTGGCACAATCCAACACAGACAGAACTTCACTCCCTGAACGGCGCGCTCTTTCCAGGCATGTCCGCAGGAGAACCCCAAGAAAAGGGACGCAGGCCAGAAGGCCACGATGAGGAGCAGCAGGTAGTATCCGGGCGGCGCACCGTGAGATTCTTGTCCCGACACCAGTTTGGGGAAGAAGTCTTCACTGAACGCGTCGCGGAAAAAGGACCCGTCCGTGGCCTTCCACACGGCCACGGTCCACGGGAGAACCATCACGAGCAGGAGCAGCACACCCGGAAGGGGACGCAGACCTCTCAACCACTGCCATTTGCGATCCCAGATTCCCAGGCTGACGATGGTCAAAAGAGACACGAAGGGTGCAAGGGGCCCTTTGATGAGTATGCCAAAGCCCTGGGCTGTCCAGAAGACGAAAAAAACCGTCCAGGAGAACTGCGCTGGGGATTGGCTTTTCACGTACAGGTGGGCGAGGGACCATTGAGATGCGACGATGCATGCCAAAAGAGCAGCATCTGTGGTGGCCATGTTGGCCTCAACAGCCATGAGGAGCGTGCAGGCGAGAAGCGCAGCTCCAAGAAGTGCCGCTTTGTCCTCAAAAAGCTTTCGCCCTATGGCATATGTTCCCAGAACCGCCAGGATGGCTCCCAAGAGAGACGGAATTCTGAAGTGCCAGATTTCCTTACTGGCCTCTCCTGAGAATAGTTTGGCGGACAAGACCTGCAGCCAGTAGATGCCAATGGGCTTTTTGTGCCGGGGCTCATCTTGAAAACTCACCCGCACATAATCCTGAGACTCCAGCATCTGGTACGACGCCTGGGCGAACCTCGCTTCGTCCCTGTCAATGGGAGGCACTGTGAAGAAACCCGGCAGGTAAAGCAAAAGACAGAGAAGGACCAGCAAGCCAGCCGCTGCAGGAGGTTTTGGCCTGAAGGGGAAAGACCTGTTTGAATGGTTGTTGAAAAGCCTTCTGGACATCTCATTCACACGAAGGCGGCAGCCCGAAAGGCTACGAGAAATCCGGGTTGCCGCTTTTGCCGCAGTGACCGTGAAGGGATGAGCAAAGCTTTTTTGACATGCTCTCAGGTAAGGACGCATCAAAGCTCCCCCTTATTTCATTCTTTTTGGCCGCACTCTTTCTTGTTTTTGTCCTTGAAGTCTGTTTACTATCACACTTCCAAACTACGAGGGTTGTTTTTCGGACATCCCCGCTGGCAAGCGCCAAATGTCTGTCAGGTCCCCAAGACTTTGCCATTGCAATGGACAAGCGCACAATGGAAAATCATCGCCGATTGACAAATCTGCACACTCCGTTATTCATATTGGTTGCTGTTTCATCTCTTCTGTCCATATGGTTTCTGGACAAAAGGCTCGTTCAGGTTTTTCAGCAGATCCCGGAGTCCTGGCGCCAAATCTTTGAGTTCATCACCAAGGCCGGCGTTTCCACGGGCTATATCGTGACTTCATTGATGCTGTTTGTTTTTTTTCAGTGGATTCACAAACGAAGGTTGTGGGCCAACAAAGCCCTTCTCGTCTTTTTGTCCGTAACGCTTGCCGGTGTGTTCAATGCCTTTCTGAAGTTCCTCTTTGGCAGGTACCGCCCCAAAGCACTCCTGGAAGAGGGACTCTACGGTTTCACCTTTTTTGAAACAGGGTACCTTCAAACTTCTTTTCCTTCGGGACATGCCAACACGGCTGCCGCTGCCATGGTTGCTCTCTGCCTCATATTCCCCAGGTATCGCCTCATCTTTCTGGGTCTTGCTTTTCTCATCATCGCCTCCCGCGTGGTCTTGTGCGTTCATTTTTTGAGCGACGTGATCTGGGGAGCCTACCTGGGGGGAATGATCGCCTTTTGGTTGAGCAATCAAATGGAGCAAAGGGGGTTTCCCTGCAAAGGTCACCACTAGCTTCTTCGCACGGAAATGGGGATATCCTGTGCATTCTCAGAACAGGGGGAAGATTTTTTCGGTTTCGACCCCTCGAAGGAGGAGTTTCATGAACACGAAAAACGCGGATCTGTCGTTAGGCTCTGGTGATCGGGATGCCGGCCCCAGGGTGCTGGTTGTGGGTGCGGGAGCCATAGGGGGATTTTATGGAGCCAAACTGTACCAGGCAGGAGCGCGTGTTTCTGTCTTGTGCCGCTCCCATTTTGAAGAGGTCAGGGATCACGGCATAGACATTCAAAGCATTGGGGGAAATTTTAAGTTTTTGCCCGAACAGGTGATTCGTCATCCCGAAGAATACCAGGGAGTTCCGGATTTTGTGGTGGTGGCCACCAAAGTGCTGCCCGAGGTGAACGCCGTCCATCTGGTGCGGCCGGTCATGGGGCCGCAGACGGCCGTAGTGCTGATTCAAAATGGGTTGTTCATAGAAAAACCTTTCCTGGAAGCATTTCCTTCTCATGAAATCATCAGCTGCCTGGCTTTCATCTCTGTGCGCCGCACAGGTCCCGCACAAGTGACGCACCAGGATTTCGGCCGTTTGGCCCTTGGCAATTATCCCAGTGGAGCATCTTCAAAAGTTCGTCTTTTGTCGCAATGGTTTGAAAGGGGGGGAGTGGAGTGCGAAGTCGTCCCTCAGGTGGAGCGTTCCCGGTGGCAGAAACTGATTTGGAATGCTTCTTTCAATCCCGTTTCCGTGCTCGGGGGCGCGCTGAATACGGAATCCATTCTCAAACAAGCCGAATTGACAGAGCTTCTGAGAAAAGCAATGAGGGAAGTTCTGCGCCTGGCAGGGGCGGGGGGATACGAGTTTCCCGAAAGCATCATACAGCAGAACCTGGACGCAACCCTTTCCATGAAACCTTTCAAAACCAGCATGCTCGTTGATTTCGAGGCCGGCCGTCCCATGGAAGTGGAAGCCATTCTGGGAAATGCCGTGCGTTTTGCCATGGAAAAAAACGTCCCCGTGCCCGTGCTGGAGTCCCTCCATGCCTTGATTCTCTCTGTGGACAGAAAGGGGCGCATGGGCGGGCGGTGAAGTCGTTCGTGCACAGCGGGAGTCGGGTGAGATGGGGATGAAAAGGGTTTTTTAAGGAATTCACGCCACGCCTCTATCTTATCAAAAATCTTCCCCCGCCTCTCGTTCCAAATCTTTAGAAAAAAGAGTCTCTATCAATCAAGCCCTTTTGGGGCATGCGGTCCCGTTCCCCCGACTGCAGGCGGACTCCGGGTCGCGGAGTCCTTCGAATTTTTCCGCGCAGTTTCCCAAAGGTCTTGACGCGGGGTGAAAGAAAACTCCTGGCTGTTTTTTCTGTGCGTGGAGTGAGGGCTTCACTCATGGCAAAGGTCAGCGCCACGAATTTTCGAACAGAAATGCCCGTGAGAGTGGCCCCCTAATGGGTTGCCTGAAGCAGCCCTCACTGTTTTTTCAGGATTGATCACTTTTTGGAGGGGGCTATTCCGCCAAAGAAAAGTTCACCCTCTTTTTTCCCGGCTTCGAAGGCTCGGAGAGAGATGGGTAAATTTTTCCCCCCAAGCTGAACCAATGTGTCCATGAGGTGCCCGGGAGCACAAAAGAGCTTTTTTCCCGTTGACGCATAGCCCAGAAGCACGAGATTTGCGGAAAGGGGAGAGGCCAGTTCCACAGCGATGGTGGTGGCATCGATGAAAAAAGCACCATTGGTCTCTTCAATGCTGTTGCAATAGGCTGTCCCCCCTTTCGTGAGATAGAATCCATGGGCCTGGATGCTTTCAGGATGCAGGCCGAGCAGGATGTCTGCGTGCTGAGGGCGAATGAGGGGACTTGTGAACCCCGGGGAGGAGTGCCTGGAGAAAATCTTGAGGTGGCTGATCACGATTCCTCCCCGCTGTGCCATGCCGTGTGTCTCCGAAATCAAAAGGGAGTGATTCAGTTTCAGTGCAGTTTCAGCCAGCAATCTGGTGATGAAGAGGACTCCCTGCCCTCCCACTCCACTCACGATGATCTGTTGCATTCTAACCTCTTTCAAGACCGTCAACTCCCACGCTTGATGGGCCAGTGGCGGATCAGATGGTTTCAAAACCTCCATGGGGACAAATATCCAGGCAGACGCCGCATCCGGAGCAGAGGGCCTGGTCGATCCTCACAGGCCCTTGTTCTCCCTGGGGAACAATGGCAGGGCATTCAAAAGTGGTGACACACAGGTGACAGCCCGTGCACTCCTCGGTGACCTGTATTTCCATGCGGTTCCAGCTGTCTGCGTGCAAACGATCCATGAGGCAGGGGCGCTGAGCGATGACCACCGCAACGCCGCCCCTCGCCCCAAGAGTGTGGTCATGAGCCCGTTTCAGTGACTTCATGAAGGATTCCAGAGCGTAAGGATCTTCCGTTTCCACAAATTGCACACCGCAGGCTCGGACCAGGTCAGGGATGGAAACCTTGGAAACCTCCATACCGTCCAGGGTTTTTCCAAATGTTGGGGTGGGCTGATGCCCTGTTATGGCCGTGGTTCGGTTGTCCAGAATGACCAGCACAAAGCGCGCTCCCTGGACCACGGCATTGATGAGGGCGGGAATGCCTGCGTGAAAGAACGTGGAGTCACCCACCGCGGCACAGATGGAAGGAGCGTCCGTTTTCTGGCTTTTGAAGGCATGATAGAATCCGGACGCCTGGCTGATGGAAGCCCCCATGCACAGGACGGTGTCCACCGCTCCCAGGTTGAGGCCCAGAGTGTAACAGCCCATGTCACCCGGATAGATTCCTTCGGGAAAGACTTTGCGTATGGCATAGAAGGCTGATCGGTGAGGACAGCCCGCACAGAGCGTGGGGCGCCTCACCGGAAGGACAGAAGGTGCCCTTTTTGAAGGAGCGTCCAGGTGCAGAAAGTCTGTCAAGATGTCTCCCAGGATTTCGGGCAGCAACTCCCCCGATGGGGGAACCGTTCCCGTGTGGCGCCCGAAGACCTTTTCTCCGTTCCGAAACTGAAGTTCCATGACGGGATAGGTTTCTTCCAAAACAAGGATGCGGTCGTATCGCCCGAGCAGTTCATCCCTGAATGCGGAGGAAAGGGGAAAAGGCATGGAAACCTGGTAGAGGGGAACCTTGTCCAGCAGTTGCAGGTCGGCCATGATTTCCTGAACATGAGCCGCCACCACGCCGGAAGTCACGATGCAGACCTCGTTTTCCCCCGTGAGGGTTTGCGGGAAATGATCTGCCATGAGTTCTGCGTTGATCATGCCAGGCCGATGGTGCATGTCTTCTGAAATCTCTTCGAGTTTTTTGTTGAGCAGGCCATGCAGCATGAACCGAAACTCAGGTGTGGCGGCCCAGCGGCCGGGATTTTTTTGGAAAGCCGCCTGGTCTTTTGGAAACGGGAAGCCTTCCACTTCCATGTCCTGGCGCCCATGGCACACCCGTATTGTGGGCCTCAGCATGACGGGAATCTCATACTTTTCCGAAAGCAGGAAGGCCTCTTTTGCCATTTTTCTGGCCTCTAGCGGTGAAGACGGATCGAGGACGGGGATCTTGGCCAGCATGGCCATGAAGCGGCTGTCCTGTTCTGTCTGGGAACTCTGGGGGCCCGGATCATCGGCGGAAATCACCACAAATCCCCCCGTTACTCCTGTGTAGGCTGCGCTCATGAGGGGGTCGGCGGCCACGTTCAACCCCACCTGTTTCATGATGGTCACAGAACGCCGTCCTGTGAAGCTGTTGGCCAAAGCCACTTCAAAGGCCACCTTTTCATTGATGGACCATTCCAGGTGCACCTCGCGGGGGATTTCACTTTTCATTTCCACAAGGGTTCCCAGAATCTCTGAAGCGGGGGTTCCCGGATAGGAAGTTGCCATGGTGCAGGCGGACTCCAGCAGACCGCATGCAATAGCTTCATTTCCCAGAAGAATTTTTCGACCTGTCAAAACAATCTCCTCGTCCTCAAAAACTGCGTCATCACCCGCACGCAAAAACCTCCTCAAAACAGAAAAAGACCGCGAGGGTTGAAGCGCGCACGGTCTTTGCCCGAGCTTTGGGCTCGTGGGGCGGCGAGTGACCTGTTTCTCTCGAAATGTCAAGCCAACACCATAAAATTATTGGAAAAATATATTGATTTTCCGATGGTTGGATGAGAGACCTTCTAACAGAGGACTTTCCCCGGGTCAAGCTGGAAAAGGGAAGGGGGGAATGACGTGAAAGGATGAGAGCGATCCTCACGGGTGCCAGGCGTGAAAATGATGAAAAGGCTGCATCGCGGTGAATGTTCAAACCTGGCGGTGTCTAAAAGCAGCTGGGGACGTGAAGGAGTCTGTCCGATTCCTTTTGGGATCGAATGGTTGGCTGGTGTTTTTTGAGCCGCTGAACTTTTTCCACTCTGATTTTCCCATCGATCCATCTGAGCTGAATGACCTGGTATTGATTGCAGAGGGAGCTTTGTTCGAGAGGAAGGCGATGGAGAGTGAAATGCATCATCCTCTCCCTGCTCCAACGAGAGGGGTAATACACGAGGGGGTCAAATTCAAATTGACCCTCGAAGACCATGGACCGCACGACCACGTGCCGGGGGGGTGATGCGACGGCCTTTTGTATCCTGGTTTCAATCACATGGATGGAAGGCCTGTGCAAGTCATTCAGAATCACCTGGGTGGGGAAAAGGTCTCCGTCGACGTGGGCCCCGAAGTTTCTCCTCACTTCCGCCAGATTTTTGAGGATGCGGCGGGCGTCCCAAAAGTCCAGATCGGAAAAAACATGATAGGCGTTCTGAGCCAATTGTGGATGGCAATAAACGATTCGCGCCATATAAAAACTCCTCTTCCTTCCCGGTCACTGGATTGCCCGGGTGATCACTGAACTTTCTGCCCTGTTTTTTTCAGATCGTTCGAGAGGTTCCTGCCTGCTTTACCTCGCAATAGGGTTTGCGACGCAGCTTTCCAGAAAATGCAATGGGTGCATCCCATGTGTGATCGCCAATTCCCATGCTGACTTTTGCGGGAGTGTGGACTAATATGACCGGACTTCGGCACCCTGAGGATTTCATCATGGGAATCCTTGCTTGCTCTCCTTATTGAGCATTGCTTGCTCCTCTGTCCTTGAAGAGTGTAACTCGATGCTTCCCTTGAGGGCAATGCTGCATCTTCAGGATATCCATGAACTCTCCGTGTGTGGAGCTTGGCCACAAGACTCTCCAGGGAGGGTTTCACTTTTCCTGGTCAAATTGATTTCTGGATTTTACAGGAGACCGGCTCATGATCGAAAAGGGCTTGATCGATAGGATTTTTGAGGCCGCGAGCATTCAACGGTGGAATGACCATGTTCGTCCCGTAGAATTCA
>PXBG01000155.1 GCA_003566995.1 Syntrophobacteraceae bacterium | reverse complement strand
ATTAACCAGCCTTATTAATAGGCACAGCATTGAGAATGTAGCAGATATGCCTGATTACCTTTTAGCTGAAATGATTTGCCGTATGATTAGAGCTATAGGCCCAAGTGTTAAGAATACACTCGACTGGCACGGATGTGACAGTGTATGCCAGCCGTCTCCTGAATCAAGGCTTGAAGATGAATAGGGCTGATCGGTATTAAAAAATTTCCAGTGCGGCGGCGTAGCGGGAACTACGATGCGCAACGCATAGAACACAGGGCGCACCTGTGAGCCGGTATCAAATCCGGCCCGCACTGGATAAAATTAGGAGGGCAACATGGCAATAGAATCAAAAAGAGGCTGTGGCTACAGGTCAGTAGGCAGCACTTATGCAATGTTAACTAAACCGAAAAGATCCTGTGACCGCTTACCCTTTCTGCTGGAAGTATGTCCTTGCTGCGGAGAAGACTATAAGTTCAGCAGGGCAATTCGTATCATTGATCCGGGCAAAATGCTTGGAGGCAATCACAAGCATTGTAATTGTTCTTCAGATTGCCCTGTATGCAACTTTGAAATCTATAAGGGCATTTACTGTACAGAAGATACGCAACACTTCTTAGAATGGATCGAGGAAAGACATTATGTTACTCCAACGGAATTTATAGTTGAAGCTGGTTATTTAGGTATTTCCAGGAAGATGAAGAATGGAGTTCCCGGGGGCATGATTCCGAGTGAATCCATTGTGTTCCTGGCCCATAAGAAGGTTATTCAAGATGGCAACGAGTATAAGCCTGGAATTTTCGGAATTTATATGCCTATTCACTTTGAGCATATTTGTACTGAATCTGAATTACATACGCTGAGAACAAAGCCTTACAGCCGGAAAGACAGGACTCAACAACTCAAAAATCTTGAAAAAAAGGGCGTGAAACTCATTGCAGTTCCGGACAATGACCCGGATCATTTAATATAAGCATTCTTGGAGGTAAGTATTACTCAGACTAGGTGTGGCTGCGGACATCCTGCATGTAAAAAATGCAAGGATGATGAAGAGACAGAGAGAATATTAAACAAGGTAAAATCAAGAAATGATCGGCAATAGCAAGATTTTTAAGTCAATGCTCAGAATTGCTTATAAAGCGGCTCCCACGAGTTCCACTGTTCTAATTACAGGACAGACCGGAACAGGAAAAGAACTGGTTGCTGAAGCAATTCATAAAGCAAGCAAAAGGCCCGGACATTTTGTACCGATCAACTGTGGGGCAATCCCAGGTGAACTCTTGGAATCTGAATTGTTCGGGCATAAAAAAGGATCTTTTACAAATGCCTTTGCCGAAAAGGTGGGACGCTTTGAGCTTGCAGATCAAGGAACTGTTTTTCTGGATGAAATAGGTGAAATGGAGCCTCGGTTGCAAGTCAAAATATTGCGCTTCTTACAGGATAAAAAGGTTGAAAAAGTCGGTGATAAAAAACTTAAAAATATAGATGTCAGGGTCATCGCTGCAACTAACAAGGATCTTGTTGCAGAAGTGAAAAGTGGTAGATTTCGGAAGGATCTTTTTTACAGGTTAAATGTCATTCCTATAAGCGTTCCACCCCTGAAAGATCGTGACAATGACATCAGCTTGCTGACTAAGCGTTTTCTGAAAAAGTATCAAAATGGAAGGCTGTTAAGGGTTTCCCAGGATGTGCGGAACATTCTGAAAAATCACGATTGGCCCGGTAATGTTCGTGAACTGGAAAATCTGATTGAACGCATGTGTATTCTAAGTGAAGGCCCGGAGATCCTGCCTGAAGATCTTCCTGTTGAGATAAGCAGGGACTTTCGTAAGCCACAAGAAAGTCAGGATTCTATAAGTTTGGAAGGTATGCAGAATCTTAATTTACATGAGTATGTTCATAAGATTGAAAGATTGCTTATGCGTGAAGCCTTGGACAGGACAAGCGGCAATAAACACAAGGCCGCACGAATACTCGGAATAAACAGAACAACATTCATTGAAAAGTTAAAAGCTAGGAGGGTAACATGGAACTAATAGGGATCATGTTTTTATCATGGTTGTTCATGGGCTTGTGTGCCGCATGGATAGCAGATCTGAAGGGAAGATCTTTTACAGGATGGTTCTTTGTGACTTTGATACTTGGACCATTCGGCCTGCTTCTGGCCTGGATGTGGCCGGACTACGAACCTGGAGCCATTGGCAGGAAGCTGAGGGAAAGAGAAATGTTCAGATGTCCTTATTGTGCTGAACCTATTCAGTATACAGCAATTAAGTGTCGCTTTTGCAATGCGGACATAGGTTTTAGGGTGGAATAAATGACAGTTAAAATTGCAACAGCTTATATGGGTCAACTTAAAGTGATATTTTTCCTGCATAGAACAGGAAGGATCATAAAAATTTCTCTACCAAAATGGAGGTAATTATGCTGCCACAAACTTAAATTTTTTGCAAGTGTGCAAAAAAGGTCTGGACGCAATACATAATCCCACAAATTTTACTTGAAAAAAGTTTGCATATATGGCAAAAGAAAAATATGGAACAACTCAATACCTTTTTAAGAAAACATAAATTGAATCCCTGTAAGCTGGCAAAGCTCATGGGCGTATCGCCTTCAACTGTGCATAGACACTTGAAAAGAAGGCGCAAAATGTCATTTGACACTGCACTAAAGTATCGCAAAGCAGGCATTCCCTGGAAAGCTATTCAAGATTTGATGGAAGGCAAATGAAAATTTTGCCAATTCAAGGCTGTTTAATAAATGAATATTTTGAGGACGCAAAAGATCCTCAATTTGAAAGAGTCAAATACTGCTTTGAGAATTGCTGGCTGAAATGTCTCAGGGGAATGGAATATAAGATGAATGGTCCCGGCTCCGTGGACGATCCTGCGAAATCTTGGAGTGTAAGTAGCAGGATTTAAGTGTAACGGGCCTAGTAGTCCTCCTTTGAAATAGCCTGCTCCCAAAGTTTAGGGGTCTTTGGGGGCAGGCCAAAAAAACAAAAAAAGCCCCGGTGTGCAAGACCGAGGCTTTTAAAGAAGGGATAACATAAAAACAAAAAAAAGAACTTTCGAGAACCAATGGAGGTATTATGCAGCGTCTTGATGAAAATGTCAAGGAAATTTTAGAGCAAGCATTGATGTATGCGGACATGGGCTGGAAACTTCATCCCTGCAAGCCTTCCGACAAAAGGCCACTTCTGAAAGCATGGCATGAAAAGGCTACCAATGATCCAAAGCAGGTCCGGAAATGGTGGGAAGAAGAATTTCTCGGTGCGGCCATAGGCTGCAAAACTGGTCCGGATTCCGGATTCTGGGTTTTAGATGCAGATCTTCCAGAAGGTCCAAAAGAATTAGAAAAATTAGATTTACCCAGATCCATGAAACAACAAACCGGATCTGGTGGAATCCAGATCTTTTTCGCATGGAACGGAAAAAATATCCGCAATGGTAGCCGCAATATTGGTCCTGGCTTAGATGTCAGATGAAATGGCGGCTATATTATTTTACCGCCTTCGCTACACCCTTCCGGCAATCGTTACAAATGGCTGGATACTTCTCAAATTTCACCTGCCCCTGACTGGCTGGCCGAAAAAGCAGCCAATAAAGAGAGGCGTCCCACCCCTTCAGGGCCGAACCCTGGATCTAACTCTACTTATGGGCTGAGAGCCTTACAGAAAGAAATTTCAAAGCTTATGGTTGCAATGCCCGGAACAAGGAACGAAACGCTGAATGAATGCGCATGGAATTTAGGTCAACTTGTGGCCGGTCAGGAATTAGATGAAGAGCATGTCGTCAGAATGCTGTATTCAACAGCAAGAGTTACAGGACTATCCGAAAATGAAATCGCCAAGACAATAGGATCTGGACTGGAAAAAGGAAAGCAACATCCAAGGAAAGGATCTTTTAGTAAGCACTATGATGACATTGATGACAATGAGGACAGAAAGGGCAAAAGATGTCAGGTGATGCCAGATGAGGACACTTGTGGACACAATGATGACAAAATGATGACATTTAAGTATTACTATGATGACACTTTGGAGGGTAAAAATGAAGGTTTTGAAGGTAACTTAGCTTCAGAGATCAAGCAATTTATTCAAGAAATTCAGGCACCTATAACAAATCAAGAGCTAGATCGTGAATTCGGATTGACCACCAGACAGCAGAAAAAATACCGATCTGTCGTGATGACACGCCTAGAAAAAAATAAGATAATAAGAAAAGACAAAAGAAACCCCTGTAAGTGGTGTAAGGTCAATATTGATATTGACTTTATAGATCTTCACTCAACTAACCCAGACCCTTTTACTATTAATCTACCCTTGTCGTTAAAAGAAGTGGTACGCCTTCCCAAGAAATGTATTATCGTGCTGGCCGGAACATCGAATGCTGGAAAAACAGCACTGGCTATTGAATTTATCAAACAAAACCTGAATCAGAAATACCCCATTTTATATCTCATGTCTGAAATGGGTAGTTCCGAATACAAGCAGCGTGTTCTCAATGCCTGTAGCAATAGCGGTCCATCCCTTAAAGAGTGGAACGCAAAGGTCAAAGCTGCCAGTATCAGTTTTAATTTCAGTCAGACTATAGAGCAGCATAACCCCAATGGCTTTACTGTCATTGACTACCTGGAAGAAGTTGATGGTGAGTATTATAAAATCACTTCTCATATCCGGGACATTTACGATGCCCTTGATGAGGGCATCGCTTTGGTATGTTTGCAGAAGCATTCCAAGTCTGCGGTAGGCCGGGGTGGTGAAGGAACTTCCGAAAAGGCCAGATTGTATATGACTTTGGACAAGCTGGCCGAAGCTGACGAATCTACCATATCCGCACTCAAGATCTATAAGGCGAAGGACTATGTGGGACGCAATCCGAATGGCAAGGAAATCCATATTGCTTTTGTAAATAAAGGCTCTGAAATTCAAGCTCTGTTTGACGACTGGCAATATTGCAGCGAGAAACAGAGGCAGAAGTGGATAGATCATTATGAATCCAAGATCATTCGTGGTGAAAATATTGTCGTGGCTATTGAGCCGGATATTTACTTCACCAGTAAGACAGGAAAAAAGTTAAGGATCAAGGCTGAACAGGTCAGGCAGTGGCAAGATAAGTTTAAACACATTGATGTTGAAGCCGAATTAATTAAGATCAGCCAGGACTCAAAACACAAAGATTTTCTGACGGATCGAAAATATTTTTTTCAGCTTGCGGCCAATTTGAACAAGAAAAACAGGGCAGCAATGAACTTTTTTTAGGAGGGTGGTATGGAATATATTTCTCAGACTCAGGCAATGATCCAGGGCATATGCTTCAGTTGTACGCAACTGGAAAACAAGCAAAGTGGCGTTAGATGCAAGGCTTTACCCGTTTTTCATAAACTCCCGGAAAACATATGTATTATAGAACCGGAATTGAGAAAAAAGAGGCGTAAGAGAATCAAAGAGGACGATTTAACCAAGCAGGAAAAAAAGATCCTGGACAAGATTAGAAAGTCAGTTTGATTTTTTTTTGTTAACAGGCTTGCGTACATGGCAAAACAGGAGGGCAACATGGACAAGGAAGATTTGAAAAGGATGAAAGGCTCTATGAGGGCATGGATCGGCATAGATCCGGGCAAAGGTGGAGCGGTAGCCTTAATTTATCCGAACTTTTCGCACAAAGTATTTGACTGGCCGGGTGATGCAACAGGGGCAGCACGCATACTGAAAGAGTGGCAAGCTTTAGCCTGGATTAGATTGGCAGTCCTGGAATCAGTTCATGCCATGCCGAAGCAGGGAGTAAGTTCAACTTTCAAGTTCGGATGCAATCTGGGGCAGTGGATGGGTATTTTGGCAGCCTTGGAGATCCCTCATGTCATGCTTCGGCCTCAAGAGTGGGGCGCAGGACTGCTCAAGAAAATAGATGGTCCGGATACCAAGAGCAGAAGCCTTGCAGCAGCAAGAAGGTTGTTCCCGAATGCAAGCCTGGACAGGAAGAAGGATCATGGCAGGGCCGATGCCTTACTTATGGCCTGGAAAGCCAAAATACTTCAGGAGCAAGGAAGGGTTTCTCACGATGGGTAAATGTATAGTCTGCGGGTCATATTGCAAGGGCAATGTCAGCAATGCAGGTTACGAGATTTGTTTGTCATGTTCGGCATTGAATGACAGGCAGAAAAAATTGGAAGAAATAAAGCAAAGAAGGTTGGATTTCTTGCGAGAATTGCGTAAGAGAGCAGGAAGCGACTAAATGCGCACTGATAAGGGAAGTCATAGAGGAAAAATTAAGGAATAAGCACAATTTAAATTGCAGGTAGGCAACTATGGTTTTTAGGCAAGCCTTGAAAAAGCATTGGGACAATTTTGTAAAGCAAGAAGAAATTAATGGTGTAGAGTATCATGGTGAAAAGCCTCATATACTGTACACTGAAGGGTTTTCGGCATGTTACAGGTGGTTACATGGGCAGCCGGAATATCACTATTGTGAAAAATGCAGAAGAAAAACATATCCTAATCATGGCGAATGTGCCTTTTGTAAACAGAAATATTCAAAGCGAGGTTAATATATGGACATTAACGAACTCAAGCCGAACCGGAATAACCCCAGAAAGATGAGTCCGGAAAACCTTGCAAAACTGGCAAGGTCCATCGAGCGAGATCCGGAATTCATGGTCCTGAAACCCATTGTCATAGATGAAGACAACAATGTCGTGGCCGGAAACCAGAGGCTGAAGGCGTGTCAATATCTGGGATATGAGGAAATCCCGGATGAATGGGTAGTTCAGGCCGTGGCTCTGTCCGAGGAAAAGTTAAGGCGCTTTGCTCTGATAGACAACGCTCCCGAGGGCATTTCCGGCGAATGGGATATGGAAATGCTGTCTCTGGAACTTCATGAACTGGAAGAAAGATTTCAGATTAACCCAAAGGATATTGGCCTGGATAGCTTGAATTTCAGCCCGAATCTCAGTCCGGAAACCGGCAATAAGAAGGTGACTGAAGGAGACATGAATCGTGGTCATGATCAGTTGGAAAATCAATTTAAGGACGGTGATATCAAGACAATCACCTTGATGTGTCCGCATTGTAATGAGGAATTTGGTATGCAGGACAAGCATTTAAAACTCATGATCGAGAAGTAACATGGGCACTGAATATGATCGCATAGCTGACATTTATGACATGATCCACCAAGATCCGGAAAGCCTGAAAGAAAACAGGCAGGTCATGAGAAAGATTGGTCCGGTTAATGGCGAAGTGGTCCTGGACATAGGTTGTGGAACGGGCTTGTTCATGGACTATAATCCGGATGTAAAGAATTATCACGGTATAGATCCAAGCTTGCGAATGTTGCAGCAGTTCATCCGGAAACATGAAAATGTAAATCTGACAAGGTGTAAGTTTGAAGACTGTTTTACCTTTCTCAAATTTGACTTGATCGTATGTTTGTTTGGATCTGCCAACTATATCAAGCCTTATGCCTTAAGGCGGATACCCAGGCTATTGAGCAATAAGGGCCGCTATTTTGTCATGCTGTATAAGCCTGGATATTGCCCGGTTACTTATGAAAGGTCAGGAATTGTGGTGGCAAGATATTATCACGAT
>PXBG01000020.1 GCA_003566995.1 Syntrophobacteraceae bacterium | reverse complement strand
CCGCTCGAAAAGCTCATCCAGCCTTTTCTGCTGCTGAGGCGTGAGTTCCTCCTTCATTCGTTTTCTGCTGTCTTGAATGATCCTGTCCATTTCAGGCCTCATGCGCCTGCGAAGTTCGAGGATCTCATCCTGCGTTTGGCTGACGATTTCTGTGATGCGTTTTTTTTGAATCTCGTTCAGCTCCAGTTCACGGTTGAGCCTTTCCACGATGACTCCGGGCGCCCTTTTTTTATCGGGGGTCGCCGAATCCGCTGCCTTTCGCTCCATCATGATCCAGGCCCCTGCAGCCCCCATGAGGATACCCGACAAGAAAAGGGCCAAAAGACCCGTCCACAATTTTGCTTTATTCACCGGGAATCTCCTCCATTCCATCATAAACTGGCAAAAAGCAAGGCAAGATCCAGACCCGCCGGGTCATCGAACATCAACTCCACGATTTCATAGGGAGTCTCCACATTCAGGCCGGACGCGTACAATGCGAGAAGCACTGCGGCCAGGCACGTCACGGAGGCAAACCGCCACACCACAGCACCAGCCCGGTAAAAACCATTGCCTCTCATTTTTTCTCCCCGCACGCGTGCCATCAGCCTCTCCGTCCAGAAAGGCGGGGCCTGAAAAGTCTCATGCCGGCGGTGAAAGCGAATGAGCACCTCCTCTATTTTTGAAATTTCCTTTTCCCGCGATTTCATATGCTCTCCTGCCTTCCATCCAGTAGACCTGAAATGACTTTTCGAAGCTTTCCCCGGGAGCGGTGAGCTCTCACCTTGACCGAAATCTGGCTCCAGCCCAAAAGATCGGAGGCTTCCCTGACGGATCGCCCGTCGAGATGCACCAGTGTCAGCACCATCCTGTCTTCTGCAGACAAGCGGGCCATGGCATGATTCAAAATTTCCCGGGCCTCTCTCCCGGACGCTTCCCGCTCAAATGCATCCCGAGACCGGCCGGCCAGCATCGTGTCGACCCATTGCTGGGAATCCTCCGTGAGGCTGCTCAAAACCTGCTCAGGATTGTTGCGGTGCTGGCGCCAGAAGTCATAACAGCACCTCACCGTTATTTTGGACAGCCAATGGCTGAAGGGACTTTTTGCCGCATAAGAACCCAAAGACCTGAAAATTTCCAGAAAGGATTCCTGGGCCACATCTTCCACCCGGTCATAGGGCACATGCTTCATGACGATGCCAAAAATGAGGGGCCTGTAACGCTCCACCAACAACTCGAAAGCATTGACATCTCCCCCCATGATCCTGGCAATGATCTCAAAATCCTGCGTTTCCTTGTCAGAATGGGCCATGATGGAAACAGTCCCTACCCTTTGTTGGCCGCCCTGTCAAAAAACAGGGAAATAACAGGGGGAAGCCCCGGCGGCTTCCCCCTGTTCAACTCAGCCACACCAGCTCAATTGGCGTGCTTTTCGATCCACTGGTCCAGGGCGGAAACCCCCGCTTCCGGTGAATACTTTCCCCTCATTTTCATTCCGCGTCTTTCCCTTGTGTGCATCATCCGTTCTTGTTGTTCTGGAGTGAGAATTCCTCTCAATTCGCTATAAATCTCCGCAGAGAGGACGGCCCTTTCCTCCTGGTTCACCGCCAGGATCCCCGCCGCCTGACGCACGTCCGTTTCTGAGAAGTCTTCGGCCCTCATTGCTGCTCTGAGATCATTCCGGGCTTCCATGACGGCTGAGGAGATTTGAACAATGTCATTGCGATGTTCTTTGAGCACCGCTGCCACCTGCTCTTTTTGGGCGTCAGACAGGTCGAGCCTGTGCAACCCATGCATGTGCCCCCACTTCATGGAGGGACCCCCTTTTCCCCGCCCCCCCTCCCGGTCATACCCCCGCCGTGCTTCCGCGCTTCCAACGGCAACGATGGCGAAAAAAAGAGCCGTCAAAACCACGCCCATGACTTTCATCCGCTTCATGTTTCACTCCTTTGATCTTGAATGATTTTGAGGTTCAATGCACTCTTCGTGAAAAAACCTGATCTTGTGCTTTCACATGAATAGTCTTGAACTCTCAGGAAAAGGTTACATTCCCGGTCCTTTTTATTTTGAGACACACTTTTCCATGAACAGCTTCAAAGCGTCCACCCATGACCCATTGTCCGCACGGCGGGAATGGGGGGCGGGAGTTCCCATTCACAGGACACAAGTCCATCAAAGGAATCTTCTTTTTCCCTGGTCCCCTTCTCATGAGGGAAATGGCCCCCCTCAGGCAAGTCCCAGGCTGGCGGGCAAGTGATATGGGGAAATCGGTGCTCCATTGGAAGGAAAAAAATCTTAGGGGCATCCATCAAGTCTCGGGGGGAGCAGCGATGCGGGGCCCCTTCGGACCGGCAAAGTCAACCCTCACCGGTGTCATCAGCCCTGTGAAACCCATCGACCATGGGCAGCTGTATTTTAACCTTCGTGCCCTTCAAAAGCTGGCTCTCAATGGTCACCACTCCCTCATGCTCCTGAATGATCCGGTTCACCAGAGGAAGGCCGGCTCCCACACCCACCGCCTTGGTGGTGAAGAAAGGATCGAACACATAGGGAAGGTCCCCCTCGGGAATTCCCTTGCCCTTGTCGCTGATCTCGATCATGAGAGAGTTGTTGCGGCGGAATGCGGCGATCTTGATGGGACAGGATTCTCCTTCACATGATTCGAGGGCATTGCAGAGGACTTCCGTGAGTGCCTGAATCATCAGCCGTGTGTCCATTGAAACTTTCAAGGGTTCCACCTCAATGGACCATTCAATCTTCCTGGACAACTGGTCAGCCTTTTGATCCGCCAGATCGCGGACTTCACGGATCAGCACAGGCAGATCCACCTCCTGGACTTCCTCCAGGCGAATGGAATTGTGAGCCTTCACCACCTGAATGATCTTCTCGATTCGCTCGGCGGAGCTGATGATGCCTTCCAGGTACTCGCTGTGTTTTTCCCGGTTTTCGCGCCTCTTGAGCATCAGTCGCGCAAGCCCGCCGATCACCGTTGCAGGATTGCGCAGCTGATGAGCCACCGCCATGGTTAGTTTTCGCATGCTTTCCAAGTGTTTGGCCGTCTGCAGCAAGCTTTCGCGCCGGGCTTTCTCGAGCTGTTCGAGAGCCTCTTCCGCAGCCCGTGCTTCTTTTTCCGCCTCCCTTGTTTTTGCCTGAATTTCTTCGATGTCATGGCGTAATGTCTTCACCATAACATTGAGTGCCGCCTGCATCCTGGAAGCCTCATCCCTTCCCGACTCGTTCAGACTCACGTCCAGGTCACCCCTGGCGAGGCGTCCGGCAGCTTCAGTGGCCTCCCTGATGGGCAAAATGATGCTTTTCACCATGGCGATGCACAGCAGGATCAGTGTTGTGAAGGCGATGGAAATGATAATAAAAATAGCGAACATGTCACTTTTCACCTGCCGGGTGATGGCAGATTCGATTCTTTCCCCCTCACGCTCCACATTGTCCAGGTAGACACCCGTGCCAATCCAGTAAGGGGTGTGGGGAATCATCTCCGCATAGCCAAGCTTGGGTTGCTCGCCCATTTGAGGCTTGTGAAAGCTGTACTCCACAAAACCACCTCCCCCCCGGGCCCTCAGGTGGAGTTCTCTCACATAATAGACACCGTTTTCGTCCCGAAGGTCAGCCATGTCTTCACCCTGCCACTCGGGCATGGGGGGATGAGCGATGTTGACGGTGTCCTCAAAAACGAAGAAATATCCCGACAAGTCTTCTTCGAATCGAATGGGCTCCACCGTTTGCCGGATCAGGGCAAAACGTTCTTCCTTTTCGGCAATTCCCTGGAGCTTCTCGCCAAGAGCCAGAGCCATGGAGTGGGTGGCCAGCTGGATCTTATTCATCTCGCCCTGAAAACTGGCATTCTGTGTTTCCCTTACGGCAAGGTCTCTGATTTTCGTGATGTTGAAATAAAAAGTCCCCATGAGTGCGAGGACAAAAAGGGCGATCATCCCCAGGAGAAAAAAGATGCGTGAGGTGATGGAAAACTGTCGAAGCATTTGAGCTCCCCTTTGAAAGAAGGGCGCATTCTTTTCGGCTGATTTCACGTTTCGCTCTGTGATTGGTCGTTCATCAAAGATCAAGCATTGCCATGATGTTTCACGCGTTCTTTCAGCCTCCCGGTCGGGCATGAAAGAGGGTGGCTGATGAGGTGGCAGAGAATGGCCGGGAGCAAGGGGCCTCAACTATCTTGAAAGCAGAAGCGTCCATGGCTTTCGGGGTTTTGCCAAGCTCGATGGAAGCTCTTTGTCAGAAGCTCTTTGTCAAAGGGACGCGTGAAGCTGACTCTGTGGAACAGGCATGTGGCTATTGAAAGTTTACCCGAATTTTATTAACCTTTTCAATAAAGCACAAAACATAAACTTCCAAATGATATTTGTGCGTGCCAGGGGGAGGACAGGAATGGAGCCTCCGTTTGTTGTTTTATTCAAACTTTTCCCACCTTTCAGCGGGCACCCCACCCGCCCCAACAGCGTTCAAGGAGTGATTGATGAAAAGCATCGGAGCAGGCATCGTCGTGGTAATGGCCTTGATTTTCATGCCACTGGCCACAGGAGCCCAGGAGGAACCCGCAGCAGAAGCGGTTGCGGAACAGCAGCGCCAGGCTGCGCCCCCTGAAACACCTCTTCCCGCTGACATGGGAATGCATGAGGAGATGATGGCCCATTGCGAGGCCATGATGGAACACTGCAAAGCCATGGTGGAAAAGCGCGCGGAGGCAATGAAGGAAGTGGAGGCCATGGATGCGAGGCTGGATGAAAGAATTGCGGCCATGAATGCGGCTGAAGGGGAAGAGAAAGTGGAAGCCATGGCGGCCGTCATCAATGAAATGGTTGCCCAGCGAGGAAAGATGAGAGAAAAATTCCACGGGATGCGCGCCCACCCCATGTGCCCCATGATGATGCAGGGACATGGAATGAGAGGCCGCCATATGGGCCCCATGATGCAACATCGGGGATCACCCCCGGTGGACGCCGCCAATCACCACTAGGAGAATCGGGCAGAATGGGCCCCGGCCAAATTTCCAAGATTGCTCGAAAAAACCGCTGATTGCTTCTGAAATGTGAAAAACAAGGGGAAAATGCACCCGAAACAAGGACTCGCCCTTGAGTCTTGAATACTTTCTCGCTACAGGCATTCTTCTCGGAATCACCGCAGGGATCGCACCGGGGCCCCTTCTCATGCTGGTGATTTCCGAGACAATGAAACACGGGCGCAGGGAGGGGGTCAAGGTCGCACTGGCCCCCTTGATCACAGACTCCCCCATCATACTGGCAGCATTCCTCCTGGTGTCCACTCTCAGCGAAGTGGACTTGCTCCTGGGAACGCTGGCCCTGGCAGGTGCAGGCTACCTTTTCTATCTGGGCATTCAAAACCTGCGGATACAACCCCTGGACCTGTCTGAAAAAGCCACCAGGCCCTCCTCCCTCCTTAAGGGAGTCACCGCAAATTTTCTCAACCCCAATCCCTATATTTTCTGGGCTTCCGTTGGCACCCCCATCATGCTCAGGGCATTCCAAAGTGATCTTCTACACTTGAGCCTTTTCCTTCTCTCTTTCTATTTCTTTATCGTGGCCTCAAAAGTTGTCATCGCTTTTCTTGTGCAGAACATGAAACAGTTGCTCGCCACCCGGGGATACATTCACACCCTGAGAACCCTGGGCATCGCCCTCATCCTCCTTGGCTTCATGTTCGCACGGGATGCCTTCCATCACATCAGTCAGGCCCTGGCGGGCTGAATTCATTTCACCGGGTAATAGAAGAAACTGGTCTTCCCACCGCCATCCACCGAGCCCCCTTCCACTGCCTCTCCCGTGTACCTGAAGGCATAATAATGAGTTCCGGACGGAACCGGCAGGCTTTTCACATACGTGTGGGGATGATGGAAATCGGACCTGACCGAACTCATGAGACCCTGCATGTCCAGGATTCTCCCCTCCTCGTCGGCAAAAATGATGCCCAGATGAAACCGCTCAAGATACGAATAATTTTTTCTCAGGAGCGGTGCAAAAGTGACCTCTCCTTGCGTGTTCAGCGTGTTTCCCTTGAGTTCCGCCACGTATTGAACGGTCAGATCCCGCGTGGACCATGAACGGCCATCCATGGTTTTTTCCTGCAATGGTGACCGGGCTTCTTCGGAAAGCAGCCTTCCGCGGGGCGAACCCAGTACCTGGCACCCGGCCATCACCACCGCCAAAAGGAGGACAACACACATTTTCACCCATCTTTTTTCTGCGTTTTCTCGTGTTTTCATCCCGGGAACCCCCTGTCTGCGCTCAGGTGGCCTTTTCATCCTTCAGCCGTGAGCACTCCTGCAAAAAAGTTAAAAAGATCAAACAGTTGTCAATCACCGGATGAGGCGGAAATGTATTGGGTCAGAAAGGTTTTCAGACCTTCCATGTACACATCCCTCGAAACCCGGTAGGACGTGTTGTGCCCTCCCTCCAGGGACACAAACATCTTGGGTCCGCTTGCCTCCTCATAGAGTTTTCGGCCCATGGAGAAAGGAACAATCTCATCCTGCACACTGTGGACGACCAGAAGGGGAACGTTCACATCCTTCAAACTTTTCAGCGTGTCGTAACTGTAGCGCGCCAGCAGCTTCACGGGAAACACGGGATAGAGGTTCCTCGCCAGGTCAGGAATGGAAGTGAAGGTCGAATGCAGGATGAGTCCTCCCGAAGGCTTTCGGGCACCGAGCCAGGCAGCGATGGGTCCTCCCAGGGACTTGCCCAGAAGGACGATTCGTTCCGGTGGAACGCCCATTTCTTCCACAAGATGGATCCAGGCCGCTTCCACATCCAGGTAGGTCCCCTCTTCAGACGGTGTTCCTTCGCTGGATCCGAAGCCACGGTAATCGAAAATGAAAGTGCTCACCCCCAGATCATTGAGGATTTGCAAGTGTTCCAGGCGATGGGAAATGTTTCCGGCATTGCCGTGACAGTAAAGAATGGTCACGCGGTCTTCCCGGGATGGAATGTGCCAGGCGGTCAAGCGCAACCCATCGGCGGTGACAAACGAGGTCTCTTCATAGGACAGACCAACATCATGGGGCGTTGCGTGCACTTTTTTCTCGGGAAAATACACCAGCCGGGACTGAAAGACATAGAGGAGCACACAAACCACAATGTAAAAAACAAGGAGCAGAGAAAGCGCGCTCACAACGGTGTTGGAGAATATAAACCTGAACCCTTGTGCCATTCGGTCCCTTTCCGGTTCCGGTTGATTCCGTTTTCCCTCTCGATGAACGAAACGCCGCCAATCAAAATGCAAAATGGTTTCATGAAGTGAAAAACCCCTTTTATTGAAATTGAACATGAAAAGGGGGGAATCTCAAGGAATCACCCATGAATTCCCTTCCCTTCAGTCAAGGCTTTCACGCCCCCTGGCCTGTGCCAAAGCCCCGCGATCGGACTTTTCAAGGCCGCTGCACCATTCAACTGCCCTTCAAAGACCACAAAGGGATGGAGGGAACAGGCCTTTTGGGCTAGAATGCCTTTGTGCACTCCACTTCAAAGCATTGAACCCGCTTCATGGAGTGAAAGGGGAAGGACTGGACTGAGCACACCCTTCATCCTCCCCCGCTGAGAATGTCAGACACCCCGAGCTGAAACGAGCGTTTCCATGTCTCCTGCGTCCCGGCACATCGTGAACGCAAAAGGAATCACGAAGTCCTT
>PXBG01000048.1 GCA_003566995.1 Syntrophobacteraceae bacterium | reverse complement strand
GGCTGGACCCGACCCCTCCCCTGCCCCTGGAAATGCAGAACAGACCGGAATTTTTCCTCTCTCGGCAATGGCGGCTGCCTCTCGACCCTTTCCATTTTCACTGGACAAGATTCGTCATCAATTACGACCTCTCCCACCAGGTTGCCCTCACGCGGATGGCGAAAAAGATCCTTGCCAATCCTCCTCTGCCCTGGGAGGGAAAAATCCGGCACATGCTTGCCTTTGGGGGGGGCGTCGTGCTGGTTTTCTTGTTTTTCAGCTGGATGGCCATCCTTGTGAACCGGCCCACCATGGAAAAGCGGCTGGTCGCCCGATTTGTGAAGCGGCTGGCTTCACACGGCTATGAGAGGACTCCCCAGGAAGGACTGGAAGAATTCGTGAATCGAATCCAGGAAAAGGATCTTCGGGAAACCAGCAAAGCCATTGCGGAAGAACTGGAAAGAACTGTCTACAAAGACCAGGAACTCAGCAAGGACCAAATCAGGCGATTGAAACAACGCATTGGCAGGCTCTGAACAAAGCACCTTCCCCAATCGATGAGTTCCATGGGAATACTTTTGCCTGAGCACGAACAAGCTGGAAAGTTTGCGGGAACCCGGCCTTCCCTGCCCATGATCACATGGCATTTTCACACAGACAGTGCACAAAAGACGCCATTCAGGGATCTGGGCTTTCTATCCCGGTCCGTTCCCCCAGATTGCCGTAACGGTGATAGTTGTCACAGATGCTTTGCTGCTGCAGGTACTGAAGCAGCTCCAGGCGACCTTCCATGAGAACGGGATTGCGGGCAATGTACAAGCCTTTTGCTGCAGCCGCCGCGTAAACCTCCCCGGAAACACGATGAGGACCAGCATAACGGATCCTTTGATCGGGGTTCAGGCCCTCCGCCACCTCTTCCTCCGTATGCGTCAAGATCTCAGCTCCTCCCAGGAAGCGCTTTCCATGATTTCCTGAAAGAAAATCCACGGTGGAGTTTTCAAGACGGGGAGGCAGGCTCACGGAAAGGGTGCACCCCGTGATCCTTGCAGCCCCTATGCGTGCGAGGGTTTCGAAAAGACTGTCCTCCTCATGCACCCTGACGATCACGCTTTCCACGGGAAGATAGGCGAACAGGTTGTCCTGGCCCCGCAGATGGAAAAAATCCCTGGGTTTTTTGAAGTGAGTTTCCCAACGGTGAAGGTAACTCTTGATGGCACGCACTGTTTTTTTCAAATCCTCCTCATATTTTTCCAACTGACCCCAGTATATCTTTTGCCTCCACTCCAGAACCAGGCGAAGAAGTTCGTGGTCTTTGCAAACAGCTTCGGCTTGAGGAAACCCTGTTTCCTGAAAATCCATGAACTGGGCCACATAGTCCGGTCCACCCGCTTTGATGCCGGCTCCGAGGGCCGATTTTCCCAGTCCTCCAAAGGGTTGCCTGAGGGTGATGGCTCCCGTGGTGCTTCGATTGATGTAAAGATTCCCTGCTTTGACCGCCCCTTTCCATTTCTCCTGTTCCCGACTGTCCAGGCTCTCGAGACCGGAAGTCAGGCCGTAACCTGTCTGGTTGACCAGTTCGATGGCATGATCCAGGTTGTCCGCCCGCATCACTCCCAGGAGTGGTCCAAAAAACTCCGTCATGTGAGTGCTGGAAAGAGGACGGACACCCCACTTGATTCCCGGGGACCAAAGTTGCGGATTTCCTTCAAGGACCTCGGGCTTGAGGGCCCAGGATTCTCCCGATTCGAGTTCCGTGAGAGCCTTTTTCAGTTCTCCCTCAGGGGAAGCGATCAGGGGCCCCATCCTGTTTTTGAAATCCCATGGAGAACCCGCTGGAATGCTCCTGGAGGCATCCACCAGTTGCCGTCGGAAATGAGGGTCTTCGTAGACCTCCTTTTCAAGGATCAAGAGCGAGGTGGCCGAACATTTCTGTCCGGAATTGCTGAAGGCGGAGTGCAGGACATTCCTGACGGCCTGATCCCGGTCTGACATGGCGGTGACGATGGTCGCATTCTTGCCGCCTGTCTCGGCGCACAGGTGCATGTCCGGCCGTTGCCTCAACATTTCGAGCCCTGTTTCCGTTCCCCCCGTGAGGATGACATAGGACACGCCCGGGTGACCGATCAGCCTCCTGCCCGTTGTGGCACCCGAACAGGGCAGAAACTGGAGCACATTTTTGGAAACACCTGCATTCCAGAAACACTGGCAGAGCAGCCAGGCCACCAGGACTGCCTGAGAAGAGGGCTTGAAGATGACGGTGTTCCCTGCGGCGAGAGAAGCGGTGATGCCTCCGCAGGGAATGGCGATGGGAAAATTCCAGGGGGACACGACCACACCCACACCTTTTCCCGTGCACTCCACATGCTGAAGGAGATGAAAGGCACGTGCCGAGTGAGGGTAAAACTCGGCGAAATCCACCGCCTCGGACACTTCGGGGTCTGATTCTGTGAAAACCTTGCCCGTATTGGCTGCAGCCGCACCCATGAGGTCTCCCCGAGCTTTTCTCAACTCCAGGGCCACCCGTGCAAGGACACGGTGCCGCTCCTGAGGGGATCCGGAGCGCCAACCGTCAGGATCCCTCTGTGCGGCGGCCACGGCCCGTTCCACGTCTTCTTCGTTTCCCAGGGCATAAGTGGCCACGCAAACCCTGTCCTCATGCCGGGAGGGATCCAAACATTCCCCTTGAATCCGGCCTTCCCGGATCTCCTCACCCGCTATGACCAGTGGAATGGAAACGGGGATGTCCCGAGGACTTTTTTTCCATCGTTCCACGATGAGAGCCGCCCATTGCCGATTTTTTTCCAGAGTCCAGTCCGTGTCGGGCTCGTTGTTGAATTCCCCCTCATGGAGCGTCCCCCATTTGTGTGTGAAGGATTCTGTCAAGCGGTTTTGAGTGCGATGGGGCTCTTCCGGCACCTTGTCTCGACGATGCCAGGAAGCCACAAACTGATTTTGCAGGAATCCCCACTCCCTGGACCTGGTTTTCAGCTGACAGGAATGGCGAAGAAAGTTTTCCTTTCCCGTGTTTTCATCGAGCCTTCGCACCAGGTAACCGATCGCATTGATGAAATCGCGGCGGGTGGCCACAGGGGCATAAAGGACGACCTCGCCACCAGACTTCTGAATGGCCCGGCGCACATGGTCAGCCATTCCCTCCAGCATTTCGATGGTCAAACCCTCTTTGACCCCCCGGTTTTCAGCGAGCCTGGAGGCATAAGCCAGCTCAAAGAGATTGTGGGAGGCCACACCCAGCTGAACCGCCTCAATGTTTTCGGGAGTCATTCCATATTCCAACATCTTTTTGTAGTTCGCATCCACATCCAGCTTGCTGTCAAAAGGGGCCAGGGGCCAATTGTGCAGGGAGGAATCGACCCGCTCCATTTCCATGTTGGCCCCCTTCACGATGCGGAGCTTGATGGGAGCTCCTCCTCGGGCGATACGGCTCCGGGCCCATTGAGTGATCTCTCTTTGGACACGAAGAGAGTCGGGGAGATAGGCCTGAAGGGCGATGCCCGCCGAATGCCCCTGAAATTCCTCCATTTCGAGAGCTTTCATGAAAGCTCTTTGAGTGATGATGAGATCTTTATATTCTTCCATATCCAGGTTGACAAATTTTGGTTTCGGGGCACCACCGGGGATTTCGTAGCGGTTTTGCGACGCAGCCCTGTAGATCTTTGCCAGCCTGTCCGTTAGGACATCCACCGTGTGCTCCATGTGGAGAGCATGGATCTGTGAATACAGGGTGGAAATCTTCACCGAAATGTACTGGATTTCAGAAGATTCCAGCGTTTGAATGTATTGAACCAGCCGCCGTTGCGCCTCATCCTCCCCCAGCACCATCTCACCCAGATGATTGATATTCATGACCACCCCTTCTTTTTTCCGTTGGCGAAGGTGGGCCAGGAAGACCTCCTCCTCCCCGGGAATGACAGCACGGCGACTGTCCTGGCGCACCCTTTCGACCATGCGGGGAACGGCAACGCGGGGGAAATGACGGCCGAATTTCAGAAAAAAATGCACGAGCACTCTCTCCCAGAGGGACAAGAACTTTGGAACTCCGTAGCTGTTCAGCAGATGAGAGATCTGGTCCGCCACCCTTTTGTCCCGGGATGAACGGAAGCTCTGGTCAATCAGCCGTGTGAGCAGCACCCTGTCTGAAGGACGGCTCAGAATTTTTTCCAATTTTCTCCGGGCTTTTTTTTCCTCGGAAGTGAGAAGACCATTGGCCTCATTTTGCCAGGTTTCGGCCAAAGCGATGGATTCTTCAAGGATAGGTTCCATGCTGATTTCGCTCATGGGGAGTCACTCCTGAAGCAGCCCCAAAAACCACCTTCTCCCCATGCCCGTAAGCAAAAGGGTGTCCGTGGTCTCAGGCCTTGCTATGCAAACTTTGATGAACTAAAATCACGCGGCGTAAGTTCTTCTCTTCCAATGGAGATTCGCTTGATGGAACCATCATACCACCAACCATGGCAACATGCCCGGGCGTTTTGCGCAGTGCAACCGTTGCCTCGCAAAAACTGGCGATCATCTGAACCACTCTCCATTGGCTGCCCTTAGATGGCGAGGGGATTTTGGAAGAAAGTCAAAGTTCCGGGGACAACTCTGCATTTCTCCAAATGATCCGGAAATGGGCTCGCCTCCATGTTGAGTTTTTCACCTGTTCCGTGCCCGTCATCAAAGACATTTTAAATCTTGAGATATTTGGAAGAACTTCGTCAAGGGAACCAGCTGAGTCGGAAGAATGCACTTTCTGAAAGGGAGAAACAAAATGTACCTGCGCACAATACTCTTGCTGCTGTTCATGGGGGCACTGGCCACCTTTGCCATTGTGAACTGGAGTCAATTCATGACCTCAACCCCCCTTTCACTTGTGTTCACCACCGTGGAAGCACCCCTTGGATTTGTCATGCTGGTCCTCGCAGGAATCCTCACCGTGATGTTTCTCACCTTCGTCGTTTATCTGCAAACGTCGGTGATCATCGAAACACGCCGTTATGCAAGAGAAGCACGAGCCCAGCGCGAACTTGCCGAACAGGTCGAAACTTCCCGCTTCACCGAGCTGCGAGCTTTTCTGGAAGAGCGCCTGGAGAACCTGGATGGGCACATCAATCAGTGGCAGGAGGAAGTTCACACCCGAATGGATCAGCTGGACAGTGAACTGAAATCATCCGTGGAACAGGCGGGCAACACACTTGCGGCATATATCGGAGAACTGGAAGACCGGCTGGAAAAGGACAGCGAGGAAAAAAAGTCAAAACCTTACCTCACCATAGAATGAGCCGGTCAAGGATTGAACGTTCATCAAAAGCCTTGCCCTTTAGGATGGGGTGTGATAGATAATTTCTTTTGTTGTGCCCCTGATTTTTGGGCTTGAATAAACATCCAATATCATTTGGTTTTTTCAATAAATCGCGTCTCGGAGAAAGGAAACCGGTCATGAGCAGAAAATGTGAATTCTGCGGGAAGATGCCCCAGGTCGGCAACAACGTCAGTCACGCCAACAACAAGAGCAAGCGAGTGTGGTTGCCCAATCTGCAGTCAGTGCGCCATGTGGGCAAGGATGGCAGCGTGAGCAAAGTGCGCGTGTGCACCCGCTGCATACGCACGGGCCTGGTGATCAAACCCGCGTGAGGTCTTGAAAAGGAGCCCGGGTTTTCCGCACCGGACCCGGGCTCCGCAAAAACCTTCCACACCCCGAGGATTTGCAAACCGAAACATTCTCCCGCATCCTGAGAACTTCTGGCAAAATCCTGCCGGTTTGTTTTCCACCATGCATCGGGAAACTTCATGCCCTCAGAAAACCCCAAAGCCACAAGCTCGGAGGCGGAGCACATATCTCAGGATTCCACCACCCACTTCGGCTTTCTCCACGTCCCTGTAGAGCATAAGGTCAATTTGGTTCGGCGCCATTTCAACACCGTCGCGTACAAGTACGACTTCATGAACACCCTGCTGAGCTTCGGCATCCATTATGTGTGGAAGCAGACAGCCGTGGAACTGATGGATCTCAAACCCGGCGACCGGGTCATCGATGTGTGCGGAGGCACCGCAGACCTGGCACTCAATGCAGCCCAAAAGACACAGCCAGGGGGCGAAATTGTTCTCTACGACATCAACTGGGCCATGATGCTCACGGGCAAACCCAAGGTGGACGCTTCCCCCTTTTCCCAAAACATCGTTTACGTTCAGGGAGACGCGGAAAGGATTTCTTTTGCGGACAACTCCTTCGATGGCGCCATGGTGGGGTTTGGCATTCGCAACCTGACCCGCATGGAGCAGGGGTTCCGGGAGATGCACCGTGTTTTAAAACCGGGGGGAAAGATCATGTGCCTGGAATTTTCCGAACCAACGCCTCCCTGGTTCAAAACCCTCTACGATTTCTACTCCTTTCACATCATGCCCGCCGTGGGAAAAATCCTCGGAGGGTCACGACACGCCTACACCTACCTGCCCGAATCCATCCGCCTTTTTCCCGGCCCGGAGGAACTCAAGTCCATGCTCCAAGCCATGGGATTCCGTGAAGTATTCTATAAAAGACTGTCCCGCGGCATATCCGTGGTTCACGTGGGGACCAAGGGCTGAGGGGCTGCAATGAAACTCAACTGGATCGAGCGGCTGGTGGTGAACAATCCCCTTCGAGTGATGGAGCAAAAGCTCCAGATTCGGTGGATGAAAAAGGTCTGCCCCGTTTCCCCTGAAGCCCGCGTGCTGGAAATCGGCTGCGGACGGGGTGCCGGATCGCGTCTGATCCTCCAGGAAATGCAGCCGTCAACCATCCATGCCACCGACCTGGATTTCAAAATGATCCGGCTGGCCAGGAGCTATCTCACGCACAATGAAAAAGATGGGATTTTCACGTACGTGGCCGATGCAGCCGTCCTTCCCTACGGTGACGGGTCCTTCGATGCCATTTTTGATTTCGGAGCTCTTCACCATGTGCCCGACTGGCGCAAAGCCCTGATGGAAGTCGCCCGGGTTCTGAAGAAGGGTGGAACCCTCTACCTGGAAGAACTCTATCCCACCCTTTATCAGAACTTCATCACCAAACATCTCCTGCTCCACCCCACCCAGGACCGATTTCACAGCGAGGATTTTCGCAAAGCTCTCACCTCCTCCGGATTTTCCTTTCAGGGATCGCTGGAATGGAAGGCCGTGGGCATCCTGGGTGTTCTCACCAAAGCATGACCCCCCTCCGTCTCCCGCTCAATGCTGTTGACTTAAGACTTTTCAACCCCAGCAAAAACCCCACAACGTCATTCCCGCGCAGGCGGGAATCCAGTCTTTGCAAAATCTTCAAGCCCCTGGCCTCCACGGGGTGACGGGAGACAGGGTAACACGCAATCCGCTAAGTCAACAGTATTGCCGTCTCCCGCTTCCCTCAGAGACGCAGTGGACGCAAGGAGAGCCACAGCATCTCAACGTTCTCCCTGCCAGCCCTGAGGTATCGAAGGGTATCGAAGCCCTCGCCCTTAGCGACCCTCTCATCATGGTTTCCTGAACCGCTGGGGAGCACCGGGTTTTGTCTCCCCCGAACGATGGTGTCATTCCCAACGCCATGTGATATCGTAAAAAGGTGAGTATCTTTATGTACAAAAGGATAGTTGCGTTCAACTTCATGGAGGGAAAGGAAGAAGCAACCATGCAGAAAAGACAGGTGAAAGAAAAGATTTTTTGG
>PXBG01000032.1 GCA_003566995.1 Syntrophobacteraceae bacterium | reverse complement strand
TTCCCTCCACGACGCCCTTCCGATCTGGGGGCGGTGTAAAAAGTGTTCACTTTGTGTTTGTCCACCACATCCCAGAAGCGGGACCAGTCGGGATAATTGGGGACACCTTCAAACATGAGTGTGGTGGCTCCGTTTGCAAGGGGGCCGTAGATGATGTAGCTGTGACCGGTGACCCATCCGATGTCGGCTGTGCACCAGTAGATGTCACCTTCCTGGTAATCAAACACATACTGGTGAGTGAGGGAGGCATAGACGAGGTAACCGCCGGTGGTGTGCAGAACACCCTTGGGTTTTCCGGTGGAGCCGGAGGTGTAGAGGATGAAGAGGGGGTCCTCCGAGTCCATCTCCTCCGGAGGACAGTCGGCGGAGGCTTTGGCCATCAGGTCATCCCAGAGGAGATCTCTGCCCGGCTTGAAGGGCACTTCCTTTCCCGTGCGTTTCACCATGACGGTGTTCTTCACGGCGGGGCACTGCTTCAGAGCCTCATCCGTATTGTCTTTCAAGGGTATGGTTTTTCCGCCGCGAATGCCTTCGTCGGCGGTGATGACGACGGTTCCCTGGCAGTCCATGATGCGATTGGCAAGGGAATCGGGAGAAAAGCCCGCAAAAACGATGGAATGGATCACCCCGATTCGCGTGCAGGCCAGCATGGCCACAGCCAGCTCCGGAACCATGGGGAGATAGATGGTGACCCGATCCCCCTTTTTCAGGCCCAGTCCTTTGAGCACATTGGCAAATTTGCACACCTCCTCATGGAGTTCCTGGTAGGTGATGAACCGATGGTCTTTGGGGTCGTCCCCTTCCCAAATGATGGCCACCTGGTTTGCCCGTTTTTCAAGGTGGCGGTCCAGGCAATTGTGGCTCACATTGAGTTTGCCATCCACGAACCATTTGACGCGGACATCCCCTTCGAGGTTGCCTTCCCTCACTTTTGCAAAAGGCTTGAGCCAGGTGATCCGATTGGCTTGTTCACTCCAAAAACCTTCAGGGTCCTTGATGGATTGATCGTACATTTTCAAATACGTTTCGTTGTCACAGTGTGAGCTTTTTTTCCAGGAATCGGGCACAGGAATCACCATTTTCAACATAGACTTCTCCTTCTGATCTTAAAGGTTCGATCCTTTCCCCTTTGAATCGGCATGCCTTAATAAAAGAAAAGAGTTCAAACAAGCCACTTGAATGCCATGGGGATTGGAGCTTTTGAGAACCACACGCAGGCAATGACAAAAAACGCCTCCATGGGATGTTTCCACACCGTTGAAGACCTGTGAGGAAGGTCAGCGGGGATGGAAATATGCACTGCGAGTCCGGTGTTTCGCTGTCCGGCTCGCCTTGTTTCTGAATTTTCCGGCTTCTTTTCCGGCTTCAAAGAGTGCTTCTGCAGTTTCAGCCCTCCTCCTTTGCCGGACCATCGAATCGGGCGGTCATGCGGAGAAGATCATCTTCAAGGCTGGTGGTCACCTCGTAGGGAAGGCTTTTGAAGAGTCTGATCATGGACTGATTGCTCCTGTTCGTGTAGGCGATCAGCCCCGAAATGCCGTTCTCTCTGGCCACTTCAGCCAGCTTTTTGAGAATGACCTTGGCAATGCCTCTCTTTTGCCACTCTTTGCTCACAGAAAAGGCCACCTCCGCCATGTTTTTTTCTCCGGGCTCCAAGATGTATCCACCCACGGCGATGATCTTTCCAAAACCAAACTTTCCTATCACCGCCACCACGGTCATATCTTTTGTGTAGTCAATCTGGTACATGGAAGCGACGTCGTTGCGCAGAAAGGTTCGTTTTTTATGAAAAAACCTTGCAACGATGTCGTTGATGTCCAGGTTGTAGAAGTGTTCCTGTATGCGTCTTTCATCCACCGGCTTCACGGGCCGGATGGTGATCTCCTGACCCGCGAGCACCAGTCGTTCCTCCCACTTCACGGGGTAGACGGCGTGCAGGGTTTGTTTGAGGCTCTGCTCCGTGTCGATGAGACCGAGTTCTTTGGCATGGAAAAACAATTCGTCGCGAAATTGAGGGTGGGCGAGGCTGATCATGGCAATGGCCCGTTCCTGCAGGTTTTTACCAAAAAGGTTCACCACGCCATACTCGCTCACCACGTAATGCACATCCGTTCGGGGCACAACGACGGTGATGTTGTCCAGAAGAGGGACAATGCGGCTTCTGTCTCCCCTTTGAGAGGTGGAAGGGATGAGGATGAGAGATTTCCCCGAAGGTGACTGAGTGGCCCCCCTCACAAAATCCAAAACCCCGGTGACACCCGAGAAATGGTTGTGCACCGGCGCGTCAATGGCCACTTGTCCCGTGAGATCCATGACGGTGGCCACGTTGAGGGTGGTCATGCGATGGTGGGAAGCTATGACTGCCGGGTCATTGACGTAGTCGGAAGGATGGAACTCGATGCCCGGGTTGTCATGCAGAAATTCGTACAGGTTGGTGTCCCCAATGGCGCTGCTGGCCACGAGTTTGCCTTCGTTGAGTCCTTTCTTTCGGTTGTTGATCACGCCCATGGCGACCAGTTCCATGACTCCGGGGGTGAGCGACTGGGTGTGAATTCCCAGGTCGTTTTTCTCTCTCATGGCTATGAGAGTGGCTTGGGGAGTAGCTCCAAGGCCAACCTGAACCGTTGCTCCATCATCAATGAGTCTCGCCACATTGTCGGCGATGAGCCTGGCCGATTCGGGTTCCTGAATGTTGTGGATGGAAAGCAGTTCCTCTTCTTTTTCCACGATCACATGCACGTCGTTCACATGAATGAAGCTGCGGCCAAGAACGCGGGGCATTTTGGGGTTCACCTGCGCAATGATCATGTCCGCGGACAAAGCCGCTGAAAAGGTGATGTCCACCGAGATGCCCAGGCTCATCCAGCCGAAGTCATCCGGCGGAGAAACCTGGATGAGGGCCACGTGAATGGGAATCTGGCGGCTTCTGAAGAGGTGCGGAATCGCTGACAGATTGATGGGAATGAGAAAGCGCTTGTTTTTGGCCAATTCCCTGGAAATGATCGAACCCGAATAAAAGGAGCGGATGTTGAAACTGTGCCGCGAGCCCTTGTTGGCGATCATGGTGAGCGGTATGTTTTCCAGGCTGAGAAGACGCAGGATTTCCAGGTCCGTGAAGTTTTCCGACTGCGCTGCCAGCTCTTTCACCAGCGCTTGAGGCTCACCGCAGGACGTGCCGATGAAAATGCGCTGTCCTGGCCGAATCATTTGAATGGCCTGAGTGGCAGTGCGTTGTTTGGCCAGGTACTCATCGGGCCAATAACTGTTGATCATGTTCACACCCCCTCGGATGAATGGGTCAAAAAATCAGGGGAAATCCCTCACATCATCCTCATGATTCAACATGCTCGCTGCTCGGCTGGAAAATCTTTCATGGAACCACCTAATGATGCTTCGACGGTCATTTCCGCCAATGACCTTCACAAGCGAGATCCTTGAGAATGAAAAGACCCGCTGCCACACTCCGTTTTCCACGGGGGCGCACCTGAATTTCCGCTTGGGGATCTGAGGCCGGAATATCATCAGGAGATGGACTGGAAGGTGAGAGATGTAACGGGTCAACAAAAGTAAGAAAACATATTAACAGAAATATGATTTATTTTCCACTCACACAGTGGCATTTATTTTCATGGAATTTTGGAAGAGTCATTCATTCTTGAACTATTATGAAAAAAATGTTCGCATAAAACAAGGAGTGAAAGATGCAAAATGCTCGTGTCAGGTTCATACTGCTGATGTCAATATTTTTTACCGTGTGTTCCATGGCCTTCATCATTCTGAAGGGCCCGCAGACTCTCACTCGCTATTTCACCTATTTGGTGGGAGAGTCCAATGCCTATGATTCGCATATCATGGTGGTGAGTAAAAACTATGGAGTGAACCCCAATCTGATCAAGGCTGTGATCAAGGTGGAATCACGCTTTGACCACCAGGCCGTGTCACCCAAGGGAGCCATGGGACTCATGCAGTTGATGCCCGGAACAGCCAGGGAGATGGGGGTGATCAATCCCCATGATCCCAGGGAAAACATCGAGGGCGGAGTCCGCTATCTGAGAATGCTTCTGGATCGTTTTGACAACGACCTCTCCCTGGCATTGGCCGCCTACAATGCAGGTCCCACCAATGTTTTGAGATATGGGGGCGTTCCCCCTTTTCGGGAAACCAGAAATTTTCTCCAAAGAGTGATGGAATATTACGAACAATACGAACAGCAGTCTTGAACTTTTTGCTCCATGGTCCCTTCATCTCACCGGCATTTTGCGCACCAGGCCCTCCCCCGTCTCCATCAACGGTCCCTCCTTTTGTCAGGGAATGAAAGGCCGTGAGCAGTCCCTGTCATCCCCGGTTTTTTTTGCGCTCCACCTGGCGCAAAATAATTCTTGCTTTTCCACCCCCATCTTTGAGAAATTTGCATGCCTTCGAATGCTTCCCTGAGGATGAAGGATTGTTGGCAGGTGAATTCTTGAATCGTTCTGCGGGGAATCCCCCGGGACAGGGCTTTCCCGGACGGTCTGTCCCTGAAGACTTTTTTTGAACCGCTGTCCGAAGATAGCCTCAGCCAAAGGAATGGTTCTTTTTGCATCGAAGAAAAGGCACTTTTTGAGCAGAGATAAAAAAGTGAAACTCCAGGTGCGAAAACCGTTTTCCTCCCTGGCGCCTGAACCCCTCCCAAGGGGAAAAGGCAAGGCATTTTCATTGCTTGAGACATTTTTTAAAAAACCAGATCACTCAAAAGGAGAGCACCGTGGAGAGAACTTTATCCATCATAAAACCCGATGGAGTGGAGAGAAAGCTTGTGGGCGAGGTGGTGAAGCGTTTTGAGGGTGCGGGCATTCGCATTGCCGCCGTGAAAATGGTGCATCTCACAAAAGACCAGGCCAGGCTGTTTTATGCGGTTCACCGGGAACGTCCTTTCTTCGAAAGCCTCACGGAATTCATGTCCTCCGGGCCCCTGGTGGCCATGGTGCTCGAAGGGGAGAATGTCATTCAGAAGAACCGGGAGATCATGGGTGCCACGAATTACAAAGAGGCTGCACCGGGAACCCTCCGTCATGATTTTGCCACGGACATTGAAAAGAATGTGGTGCATGGCTCCGATGCCCCTCAAACAGCGAACCAGGAAATCGCTTTCTTTTTCAACGCCTTGGAGATTTCATAGATTTCCGGTCATGTGTGCTCAGGTTGCTGAACAGGGAATTTTGAGAAGCTTTTGGCCAATGACGCTCTTCATTTGATGGGAGCGTCATTTTTTTACGCAGGGTTCTTGTGCGCTCATGGGCATTGTCGCATGTCCTGTCCATTGCAGCGGGGGGGGGTGGCTATGCATTCTCGGCACAAAGCATGGTTGGTGCTTGCGGTGATCACTGGACTGGGCCTTTTGGCCTTGGTCCTCCAGGGGGAGAGAGGAGAGGCGGGGGAGTCGGAAACACAGCTTTCCGGGGTTTTCTCCACAGTTCCGTATCATGCGCCTCCACGGGAGATGACCCTGTGCGGCGCAAGGGTTCCATTGGACGATCCTCAGGTGCGGGAAAGGTTTGACCGCGAGTTCACCATTGTGGTGTATGGTCACGCACAGGTTTATCTGTGGCTCAAGAGAGCGGAACGCTATTTCCCCTGGATTGAAGATCAACTGCAAAAGGAGGGACTCCCTCAGGATCTGAAATTCCTTGCCGTGGCGGAAAGTGACCTGCTCCACAGGGCTGTTTCCCCCGCAGGTGCAGTGGGACCGTGGCAGTTCATTTCCGGTACGGGCGCCCGTTATGGCTTGGAGCAGTCCAGAGGGGTCGACCAGAGATACGATTTCTACAAGGCCACTGGGAGCGCATTTTCTTACCTCAGGGACCTTTACGCCATGTTTGATGACTGGGTTCTTGCCATGGCAGCCTACAATTGCGGAGAAAACAGGGTCCGGGCGGAACTGGCGAGACAGAAAGCGGGCGATTATTACTCCCTGAGACTGCCCCTGGAGACGGAGCGATACATTTTCAGAATACTTGCCATCAAGGAAGTTCTGACGCATCCTGAAAAATACGGCTACTCCCTGCCTCCCGGAGCTGGTTATACTCCCTTGCCCCAATCGGAAACGGCTGTCATCAGCCTTCCTCACGATATGCCTTTGCAGGTGGTTGCAGAGGTGGCCGGAATGAATTACCGCCAGTTCAAAGGGATGAATCCCTCTTTCATTTCCACGGTGGTTCCCGAGGGGACTCATGAGGTTCGCCTGCACCGTGGAAGAGGGAAGTCTTTTGTGGAAACGATAGATTCCATAAAGGAGGATTTCAAGCCTTTTAAAATTGAACACCTTGTGGCGAGCGGGGAGACTCTCAGCGGCATCGCGGCCAGGTATGGGGTGAGACTGAGGGATGTCCGCTCCTGGAACAATCTTCAGGGAGACAGGATTGTGGCGGGTCAGACACTGGTGATTCACAAAATACCCCATTCCTGACGGACGGCCCGGGCGGACTGGCCATGAAGGCGCCTGTTTCCACACGGGGCGCAGCCTCAGAGGGGTTCGCGGTGGTTCGGGCGTTTCCTCCTGCACCCTTTACAGCTGGGGCTTGACTTCGTGTTGAGGGGGCTTTACGATTACGCGATTTTTGTTTATCTGTTCATTATACTCCGAGATTCTGGTGATTTATGTATGATTTCAAAGGTGTTGCAGAAAGACTGCTTCAGAGCAGGTATGCCATCGCTCTGACGGGCGCCGGCATCTCCGTGGAGAGCGGCATTCCGGATTTTCGAAGCAAAAACGGTCTGTGGTCGCGGTTCGATCCCATGGAATATGCGCACATCGATTCTTTCAGAGCCCATCCTCAAAAGGTCTGGAACATGCTTTTCGAGATGGATTCGCTGGTGGGGAGCGCCCAACCCAACGCCGCTCACCATGCGCTGGCGCAGTTGGAAAGCATGGGTGTTTTGAAGGCCCTGGTGACTCAGAATATCGACAGCCTTCATCAGAAAGCGGGAAGCGTGAACGTGATCGAATTTCATGGCCATGGCCGCACTCTCAGGTGTGACAGGTGCCACCAAAGATTCGACAGGACGACTCTTTCCTTTGAAAAATTGCCTCCCTTGTGTGCGTGCGGTGCTGCCCTTCGCCCCGAAATCGTCTTTTTCGGCGAAGACATTCCCAGGGAGGCCTATCAGCAGGCGATGGCAGCCACTCAGCGCTGTGACTTCATCCTTGTGGTGGGCACTTCGGCCACCGTTGCGCCTGCTTCCTTTCTGCCAAGGACCGCCAAGAACAACGGTGCTTTCCTTCTGGAGGTCAACCCCACAAAGACCCAGCTCACCGAAATGTACTCTGACTTGCACCTCGCGGACAGCGCCGCCATCATGCTGCCCGCAATCCTCGCTGAATTGAATTCAAAATAATATTGAAACGACCATGCACAGGTGACTTCAATGACAATGGATAGCCTCACGAAGACTGTATACGCGGCGGCAGAGGCCCTGCCCGGAGGGGCCCCGGCCACGGGGTCCGGTGCCCTGCACATGATGCTTCAGGCGGGCCCGATGGTGAAGTTCGTTCTCCTGGTTTTGCTCTTCCTGTCCGTCTCCTGCTGGTGCGTGATCTTCATGAAATACAGGTCGACCAGGAAAGCGAAAAAAGAGTCGGGGTCTTTCCTCAACCATTTCAGGCAGCGGAAGAGTTATGCGGCTCTTTACAAGGAGAGCCAGCAGCTTCAGGACAGCCATCTGGGTGAGGTGTTCCGGCAGGGCTACATGGAGCTCAATCGTTTGAGCCGATCTGCGGAATCCAAGGGACTTCAGGAACTCAAGTCCAATCCCGACATGATTCTCGAGAATGTGGACAAGGCCATGCAGAAGGGCATCAGGGCTGAGCGGCAGCGTTTTGAAAAGTTTCTGCCTCTTTTGGCCACCACTGCGAGCACCGCCCCTTTCATCGGCCTCTTCGGGACGGTGTGGGGCATCATGACCAGTTTTCAGGACATCGGCATCATGGGGGCTGCCAACCTTGCGGTCGTGGCCCCCGGCATTTCGGAAGCTCTGGTGGCAACGGCCATTGGACTGGCTGTGGCCATTCCGGCGGTCATCGCCTACAATCATTTTTCAAACGCCATTCGCATCATGGAAAATGAGATGATTTACTTTTCCGAAGATTTTCTGGATGTCCTCAAAAGAGATCTCATGAAAAAGTTCAGAAGCGAGAACCCTCCTTCCGAACCTGTGCGACTGGCAGCGGACATGTGATCGTCTGCTTCGGGAAGGAAAAGACCCGGCTGAAAAAATCTTTTCGGCCATGAATGCGCAACCGCCGTGGGGAGTCAGGACAACATGGGAATTAAGGTTGATGACAGAAGAGGTGGTGGAAGCTACATGTCGGAAATCAATGTGGTTCCTTTTGTGGATGTCATGCTTGTCCTGCTCATCATCTTCATGGTTGCAGCCCCCATGATGACGCAGGGAATCGATGTGAGGATTCCCCAATCGTCGGCTCCCGCCATAGCTTCCGATGAGGAAAGGCTGGTGGTGACGCTCACCCTGGACCGTGAAGTTTACATCAACGAACATCAGGTGGACATTTCCGAGATGGGGTTCAAGCTGGCGGCGCTTCATCAGAATCAGCCCACACAGGGGGGGGTTTTTCTGCGGGCGGACGAATCTCTTGCCTACGGTTATGTGGTGGAAGTGATGGGACTCATTCGCCAGGCAGGAATCGACCAGATCGGAATGGTCACGGAACCGTTTTCCGGGAACATGGCTCCTTCTTCAGGTCAATGAACGATAGCATGGGCTCGCACTTCAGATCTCACCTTCATGGCACCCGATCCGCCGGAATCCTGTGATCAGGAAGTCCCCACGTGAGTGGTGCACCGGTCTTTTCTTGGGGCAAAGGATTCGTCCATATGGAATCTTTGAACTATTTTCATAAAAGGGTGCCGAGAGAAAATTTCCTGACCGCCATGGGAATATCCCTTCTTGTTCATGTTCTCGTCTTTTCCATGACCCTGTTTTCTCAGTGGGGAGGAAAGAGGCAGACGGTGGATATGCCCTTCTCCATGGTCAGTCTTGTTTCCTTTGAGGACCTGGGGGGCATTTCCTCCCCGGCGGCAAGCGGTCTTTCCATCCCTGACAGTAAGACTTCGACGGATCCGGAGCCGGTCATCGCTTCTCAGCCAAAGCCCCCTGTTTCAGCGTCAGAGCCTCTCGTCCCCGTCAGGAGGCTTCAGGTGGACGAACCCGGGGCAGCTCAACCCAGGGAAATTTCCAGGCTGGAAGCTTCTGAAGTCCCGAGGGCGGCCGAGGGCCTCAGAAGGTCCTCTTCCCTTGAGAGGAACCTCGATCAATTGATTCCCAGAGCGAAGCCCGACCCCTTGCCGGAGCCCATCGTTCAGGAACAGCGAAAAACGGACCAGGGGGAAGGAAGCGTCCGTGCCCAGGCGAGGACGCTTCCCGATGGTACGGGAAGGGGCGGTTCCGCTGACAGGGAGAGGAGTGGATCGGGGAGTCCTCAGGGCACCCAGGTGTCAACGGCGGCACTCAATGTCTATGCAAGCGGTGTCAGGCAGTCCATCACCCGCCATTGGCAGCTGCCCGACTCTCAGAGAATTTCCGGTCTTGAAACGGTCATTGCCCTGGTGGTGGACAAGACGGGAAAAGTTTTGAGCCTGGAGGTGGAAAAGAAGTCCGGAAACTCTCTCTTTGATGAAGCGGCTCTTCGTGCGGTCAGGAGGGCGGAACCTTTGGATCCTTTTCCCGATGCCATTCAGGCGAATCAGCTTGAGTTTGGAATCAGCTTTCGTCCCCAGGGAATCAGCTAGAAAAAGCTGGTTGCGAGAAAGGAAAACATAGAGTCATGAAAAGACGTTCTCAGCGATGGGGAGTTCAGGTCGCCAGGATAGTGCTGATCTTTGCGATCCTTGGAATGTTTTGCGTCGGAACCGGCTGGAGCCAGAGAATCCATATCGACATCACGCAGCCCAGTTTTCAACAGATTTCCATTGCCATCCCCGACTTCAGGTTTCTCAGTTCTCAGTCGCCCCAGCTGGCGCGGGAGATGGCCGGGACCCTTGGTCATAGCCTGGAATATTCGGGGGTTTTCCGGCCCATGGATCCTCGGGGTTTTCTTGAAGACCCGCAGTCCATGGGCATGACGGCTGGCGAAATCCGTTTCAATGAATGGAAAAGGCTCGGTGCGGACTACCTGGTCAGATCCTCCTACGAGGTGCGTGGAGAGGAGCTTCGGCTGGAGGCGCGACTTTTCGATGTGTTTGCCGGTCAAATGGTGGTGGGCAGGGTCTACGAAGGGGAGTCCAAAGACTGGAAGGTCATGGTTCACAGGCTGGCCGATGAGATTCTTTATGCCGTCACCGGTGAACGTGGCGTTTTTGACACCAAACTGGCGTTTGTTCAGGTGCAGGGCGATGCCAAGGAGATCTTCCTCTGTGATTTTGATGGGGGAAACCCTGTACAGCTGACCGACAACGGCAGCCTGAATCTCTCTCCAGTCTGGAATTCCGATGGCTCGGAACTGGCCTTTGTGAGCTACAAGGACGGGGCGGCAAAGATTTACGGCATCAATGTCTTTTCCGGCAATGAAAGGCTTTTGTCCGGTCACAGGGGACTCAACATCGCCCCAGCCTGGAGGCCGGGGACTTCACAACTGGCCGCAACCCTCTCTGTTTCCGGAAGTCCTGACATCTACCTTCTGTCTCCTGACGATGAGACTCATGAGAAGCTGGTCCAAAGCTGGGCCATCAATGTCTCTCCTTCCTGGTCGCCCGATGGAAAGCGCCTGGCCTATGTTTCCAATGAGACGGGAAATCCCCAGATCTACGTTCTGGATGTTTCCACAGGAGAAAAGCGCCGGCTCACTTTCACCGGCAGATACAACACTTCCCCCGCCTGGTCCCCCAAAGGGGACTGGATAGCTTTCAGCGGATCCACGGAGGGACGTCACAACATTTTCATCGTGCGGCCCGATGGGGGGGATCTGCGCCAGCTGACTCACGGGGAAGGGGACAACGAGTCCCCCACCTGGTCGCCCGATGGGCGCATGATTGCATTCAGTTCCACGCGACAGGGGGACTCCTCCATATGGGCGCTCCTCACCAATGGCACAGGGCTGAGGCGTCTCACGGGTGAAGGAGTGCAGGAAATGCCCCATTGGTCTCCCCGTTTCAGGGGAAATTGAAGGCGGGATTCGCGAAGGAGACGGGCCCGCCCGTGTGAAAAAAATCTGTTTCTAAGGCTGTTTGGTGCATAAATCATTGAGTTGGCGAATTTGTGGAATCCCTGTATGAATCACATGAAGGAGGAAGGGAATGTCAAGAGGTTTTAGGGGGTTGGGTGTGTTTGCCTTGTTGGCCCTGGTGGTCATGAGCGTCGGGGCCTGTGCCCAGAAGGGGGTTCCACCTGTGCCGGGAGTTGGAGAGCCCGCCTACAGTGGAGTGGGGGAAGGCATTGGTGCCGGTGCGTATCCAGGCATGGAAGACGTTCGCTGGAGGGAGCTTGGCATCACGAGTGAGTCGGAAAAACAGGAGTTCCTGACCAAAGCTGAGGTTTTTGAAAATCGAAACATTTACTTTGATTTTGATTCCTATGTTTTGAGTGAGCCGGCCAAAAGAATCCTGGATGAAAAGATTGTGTTCCTTCGCCAGTACCCGAGAGTGAGGGTGACCATCGAAGGGCACTGTGACACTCGGGGTACGGCGGAATACAACCTGGCCCTGGGTGAAAGAAGAGCCAATTCGGCCATGCAATATCTGGTCAACTCAGGCATCAACGGGAACCACCTAACGGTCATCAGCTACGGGGAAGAACGTCCCGTTGCATTTGGGAATGATGAGGCTTCTCACGCCAAAAACCGAAGAGCTCATTTTGTCCTGGATTACTGATTTCTGATTCAAGCTTTTTGCCATTTTCTGAGTGTGGCGGCCCGGGGACGATTCCTGAGGCGGCGACGCTCAATCAAGGTGTTTCTTATGAATTTGAGCGCATTAAAGTTTCGTTTTCCATTGCTGGTCTTTGCAATGGTGAGCATGGGTTGTGTCAGCACACAGGAAACGGCTTCCACGCGCCACAGCTTGGCCATGCTTCATGACCGTGTGGTGAACCTGGAGAAACGTGTGGATTCAATGGGGGAAAATCAAAGCCGGCAGATCAATGCAGCCGAACTCTTTGCGCGTCTCGATGAAATGCAGGTGAGGATGGGGGCCATGAGCGGCCGTCTGGAGGAACTGGAGCACAAGATTGGCCGGATGGGGCAGCAATGGGGAGAAAATGTTCAGCCGCTGGCGGAAGGAGACATTTCTCCGGAAAACCGGGCAGCCTTTGTGGCCATCAGCCCCGTGGGTGACGGCTCGTCCCCGGCCCCGGCTCACCCTTCTACGCCTGTGGTGCGGCAACCTTTGGCACCACCTGCCCCCCCTCCCGTGGACCCGGAGCAGGCTCACTTCGACAGGGCGGGTCAGCTTTTCGAAGAAAGGAAGTTCGCTGCAGCGGGAAAGGAATATGAAGCCTTTGCAAAGGCGTACCCTCGGTCGGAACTGGCGGACAATGCTTTGTATGCGGCGGGGGATGCTCATTTTGCAGAAAAAAGATACGGGCAGGCCATAGAAATGTATCAGCAGGTTCTTGACAAATATCCCAACGGAAGCAGGGTTCCCCACGCTTTGCTCAAGCAGGGAATGGCCTTTCAGGAAATGGGTGACAGGACTGCCGCCCGCATTTTGTACCAGCGTGTGGTCCAAAGATTTCCAAAAAGCGATCAGGCTGAACTGGCCCAAAAGAAATTGAATGAGCTGTGAGCCGGGGGAACGGGGCCCGGGCTCCATGGCCTGGAAAGTCACTTTGTCCGGCTTTCCGGCTGGTTATCCCTATGAACCCTCGAGAATTTTCAGGGAAGATCCGACTTTTCGAACCATGTGAATGAATTTTGCCGGAAGGGGAACCTCCCTTTCCGGCAGCAGCAGTCCCAGTGCTCTTGCTTTTTCCAAAACCTCCCTACTGTCTCTCCCTTCCTGATGATCGCAGAGGAACTGGATTCTCAAGGCATCCGTGATCGGGATCTGCAGATCCTTCATGTGGATGGAAAGGGAATCCATTTGCTCGTGAATCACTCCTTTGTTTTGTTCGGAGAAGGATGCGAGGGGCCCTCGCGCGTTTGACTCGCCGAACACTTCGTTGATCACCGATGCAGCCAGTTTTCTGATGTAATCCGGATCCCTGTGAGGATACTGCCCGGTGAGGTGTTCTTTGAGCCTCCTGAAAAAAATGAGTTTCACCACGTCCACGCCTTCTCTCAAAATGGGAATCAGGGCCGATTCTGTCATTGTGCGCTCCTTTCACAGGCTGTTTTCATTGGCCATTCCGTTCACCCTCGAGATCGTCATTGCCTTGAAAACTCCTTAAAAAAACAGGGACATTTCCGCAAAAACGATCAATGAGCACGAAGTCCTGGACAAAAAGCATTCATAAAGTATAATGAGAAAAAAACATAGTGAAGACCATGTATTTTCCGATCTTTTTTGAAATCCGCCTCTGCTGTTTCGGCTTCAAGCCATTTTTTCAACCACTCATGAAACACGGAAGTCATTGACCGTCTCGGAGGTCGCTGCACCGAACGTTTCCAGCGATCAGCCCGGAGACCCATTGACTCTTTGAGAACAGCGATTTCTCCTCCCTGTCACCATCATCACGATTCATCCTTTCGCGGGTTGTCATTGGAAGCCGCAGCGAGGCTCGAGGGCGCCAAATGGTTTTTCTTCCGAAAAAGTCATGGTGTGCTTTCTTTTTTTGCAGAAGGTGGAACCTGGTTCCAAAGGAGGTAAGATGGAGAGCAGCAGAAGACTTCAATGCATCCTGAGAAGACATGGGCTTTCGATCGAACTGAAGCAAATCTTCACAAAAAACCACGACAAAAGGGAAAAACTGCAGGAACCCGCTCACTATGAATGCCGCCTGAAAAAATCCGGCGGAGAAATGAAGATCACGCTCCCGGTCGACTCTCTTCATCACAGAGCCACCCCGTGGGATGCTTTGTTCCTTTTGGCCATGGACGCTTCGGCCTGTGCCATGCTGGAGGGTTTTGACGAGTTTCACCGGGAGGTTGAAGACCTGCTGGGAGATGCCGATGAGGTTTTTCAAGGGATGAATGAGTTCAGGGAAGAGTATGAACACAAGTGCTCGCAAAGTCGGCGCCTCAGGGATTTTATGGGAGAGAGCGCCTACAGGGAATTGAGAAGCGAGGCCGAGGAGTGGAATGGCTTGGTCAACTGAAAACCTGTATGTGACCATGGCTTCCTCAAGGGCACACCCCAGGGGAGCACCGCCCTGTGAAAGGTTGACGGTGTCTGAGCTTCATAACTTCCGGAAAGGGTTTTTTCCCGGCCAGCCTTTTCCGAATTCCCTCTTTAGAAAAACCGGGATGTGAGAGATGTGGAAATTCATCCCTTCGCGACGGCCTGTGAAGTTCCCTGGAATTGCTTGAGAGCTTCAAGCTTTTGGAAGGCCTCTCCCGTGGCGAGGGCATCCCTCGCCATTTCAAATCCGCTGGAGTAACTCCTGGCCACGCCCGAAGCATAGAGGGCAGCTGCCGCATTGATGCAGAAAAAATCGGCGACGGGCGACTCATGTTCCTCCCTGAGCGCTTTGACAATGGCCGCGGCATTCCCTTGTGCGTTTTCCCTGCTCGCTATTTCCTCAAAGGACACACGTCTGGCCCCAAAATCTTCAGGGGTGATTTCATAAGTTTCCACGGTGGAGCCCCTCAGTTCCACAACCCGTGTGGGCCCACTGAGGGAAAACTCATCCATTCCCAGTTGGGGACCCATTCCGTCCACCATTCCGTAGGGGGCAAGGGCCGCACCCATACCAATTTCCCTGAGCACGGCGATCAGCTGATCACACACCAGGGGAGAATAGGCGCCGATCACGATGCAGTTGGTTTCGGCACATGGCCTGGTGAGGGGCCCGATGATGTTGAAGGCGGAAGTGAAGCGCATGGATTCTATGAGACGCGCCCAGCCGGATTTGAGGAAGGCTTCTCCCGGAAGATAGCACAACCCGATTTGATGCAGGGCCTTCTCGGCACTGGACAGGGGAGCGTTCAGGTCGATTCCAAAAACTTCCAGAATGTCCGAAGCTCCCGAAACACCCGTCACCAGCCTGGCGCCTTTTTTGGCAACGGAAAGGCCACAGCAGGAGGCGATGAAGGACGCAGGGGTGGAGCAGTTGATGGTTTTTAAAGGGTCGGATCCCGTGCCCACGATGTCACAGACAGGACCGGAGAGATCACACCTGATTTTTGCCGTGTCGTACGTGTCGAGGGCGTCCCATGCCCCCGAAAGCTCCTCGGTGGAAGGCCCTCTGGCAATGTGAGCCATGAGGAACGCTCCTTGCTGCAATTCCGGTTGCTCGTTGAGAATGACCTGCCTGTAGGCTTCTTTCGATTCTTCCCGGGTCATGAACTTTCCCGCGGCAACAGAGCAGATGAGGCGTCCGAACTGACGCTTGAGATTTTCATTCACCATGTGACAGATCCTTTTTCTGATCCTTGGTGTGGCATGCGCAGACAGACTGCCTGGTGCACATGCCAGGGTCTTCAGCTTTTCACGAACTCAGCGGCACAATGATCTTCATGACCTCGCCGCGAAGGATGGCGGGGAACATCTCCTTCACACCTTCCAACCCCACAAATCCTTCGACCAGCTCTTCCAGCGGCCCGGGGTGAGAAGCCATGATTTCAAGGGCTTCCCGCATGTTCTTCCGGGTGCAACCATAGGCCCCCGTGATATTCAATTGACGATAGTGGATTTCGTTGAGGAGAGAGGAAGGCACAAGGCCCTTGGCATCGAGCCCGCTGAAAAGACAGAAGCAGCCCCCCGGTTTGATCCCATGGATACCATGGGTGAAGGTGTCGAGGGATGTGGCGGCATTGATGGCCACGTCAAAAGCTTCCATGGGAGTTTGGGGTTCCACTTTGAGACCGGTTCTCTCACAGAAAGATTTGATTTTCTGCCAACGGGTGGAAGATGTTTCAACCATCGTGGGTTGAGCGCTCAGGGCTCTCACCGCCAGGCTCATCATCAATCCCACGGGACCGGCTCCAAAAATGAGCACCCGGTCTCCTTTCCGGGTCTTCGCCTGTTGGACCGCATTGAGGCAGCAGGCCAGAGGTTCGGCCAAAACGGCCAGGTGCGGCTTCAAACGGGGAGGAAGTGGAAGAAGGCATTCTCTGGGCACCAGCATTTGTTCAGCCAGGCCGCCATCTCTGTGAAATCCTATGATCTTCATGGATGGACAAAGATTTTCCATGTGGCTGGAGCAATATGGACACACGCCGCAGGCCACCCCCGGCCACACCGCATAATGACCTGGTTCCCCTTCCAGGATTCCACAGACCTCGTGGCCGGGAATTCGGGGGAGTTCCAGATCCCGATGACCATGGCGCCACATCTTCGCATCGGTGCGGCACAGGGCGCAATGGGTCACCGTGAGCAAAACTTCTTTTCCGTCAGCCGTGGCGGATGGAGGGGGCACCTCCACAGTGTGCACCCTGCCGACGGATTCCAGCCTCAATGCTTTCATCATGCATTCAACTTTTGAAGGTTTGGTCACAGACTCTGTTGAAAATCTTCGGGCGAAGGTGACGGGAGAACTCAGGTGGTATGTTTTTTCTTCGCGCGCTCGAGTTCCCGGTTTTCTTCCTTTTTCTTCAGGCTTTCCCGTTTGTCGTAAACTTTCTTTCCGCGTGCCAAAGCCAGCTCAATCTTGGCCTTTCCTTTGCTGAAGTATATTTTCAAGGGTATGAGCGCAAGGCCCCGTTCCTGAGTCTTGCCCAGAAGCTTTTTGATTTCGTAGGCATGCAAGAGCAGCTTTCTCACTCTCTCAGGTTCGTGATTGTTGTAGGAGGCGTGAGAATATGCGCTGATGTGCAGACCGTAAAGAAATGCTTCGCCTCCTTTTATTCTTGCATAGCTGTCCTTGAGATTGGCTCGCCCTTCACGCAGGGATTTGACTTCCGAGCCCAGAAGGACCATTCCTGCCTCAAACTTTTCCAGTATTTCATAATCATGGAATGCTTTTCTGTTCTGGCAAACCAATCGAAAACCATCTTCAGAACTTTTTTTGGTCTTAGACATATTCAAATCCGCTGATGCGCTGTGGAAGTGTGAACGGATGAGGCTTCGATCAGGAAGGAGAATTCCCGGAAGATTTGATCATGCCCTGACGAGAGGGCATTCCCGCAGTCAAAAGCCCTGGGTCGAGAACTCTGAATTCTTCGGGAAACTTTTTCATCAGCACGCCTTGAAGCAACGTGGAGATTTCCTGAGCGGTGGGCAGTTTGAGGAGCTTGTTCACAAACGTTCGGCTTCCCCTGGCCCTGGAACGGCAGATGAGACTCTTGACACGGGGGACGGCCAAAGGGTTCATGCTCAAGCTGTCCAACTCCAGGCCCAGCAGTATGGGAACATAAAAAGGCTCGCCCGCCATCTCGCCACAAATGCCCACGGGTATCCCTGCTGCATGGCCCGCTCTCACGGTCTGCCGGATGAAGCGCAAAACCGCTGGATGAAGGGGCTCATAGAGATAAGCCACATTTTCGTTCACTCGATCAATGGCCAAACTGTATTGTATCAAATCATTGGTGCCAATGCTGAAAAAATCCACTTCCCTGGCCAGCAGATCGGCCACCGCCACAGCAGAGGGCACTTCAATCATGACCCCGAGGGGCATGTTTTCATGAAAAGCGATCCTTTCCCGAAGGAGCTCCTCTTTGGCCTCCTTGAGCACGGCTTTTGCCTGAAGGAGTTCACCCACTCCCGACACGAGGGGAAACATGAGGCGCAGGTTTCTGGTGGCGGCACCGGCTCTCAGTATGGCTCGCAACTGGGTTTTGAACAGATCCCTGTAATGGAGGCACAGCCTGATGGAACGAAGTCCCAGGGCAGGGTTGCTCTCCTGAAGCCTGGGAAATGAAATGGCAAGTTTTTCAGCTCCCAGGTCAAGCGTTCTCATGGTCACGGGGTGGGGTGCCATGAGCTCTGCCAGTTCCCGATATTCGGAGTGGAGGGTTTCTTCATCGGGAATATCTGTGCGATTCATGAAAAAAAATTCGGTCCGGTAGAGTCCGATGCCCTCAGCGCCGTTGTCTCTGGCTGCCACCACTTCTTCGAGCATTTCGATGTTGGCTTCCACCGTGATGGCCACGCCGTCCTGGGTGAGTGCCGGAAGGTGAGCCTTGCGTTTTATCTCCTTGAGGTAGTTCTCCTCATCTTCCTGACGCTCGAGATAATGACGGATTTCATCGTCCGTGGGGTTGATGACGACACGGCCGGATGTCCCGTCAACGATGAGAATGTCTCCCGTCTCCACAAACTGGGTGCCCACTTCTGCCCCCACCACGGAGGGAATGTTGAGCGACCTTGCGATGATGGAGGTGTGAGACGTTCGTCCCCCCATGTCCGTCACGAGTCCCAGGGTCCGCTCCAGCTGAAGCTGTGCCGTGTCTGCGGGGGACAGGTCCCTGGCGACGATGATCGCCCTTTCCTTGATTTCGTTTCTCAGGTCATGGTCCTGGCCCGCAAGGTTGCGGAGGATGAGTTCTCCCGCGGCGTCCACATCGGCAACCCGGCTGCGGATGTATTCATCGTCAATGGAGCCGAAAAGCTCATGGGCTTTCAGAAGGGATCTTTTGAGGGCCCACAGGGCATTGTATTTTTTTTCCCGAATGAGCTTGAGGCTTTCATCGAAAATGAGGCGGTCCCGCAGAATCAGCTGGTGAACCTCGAGGAGGTGAGCATGGTCCTTGAGGGCAGGGTCGATTTCCTCCTTGATGAGTTCCAAAGACCTTTCGGCCTTTGCCACTGCTGCCTCAAAGCGTGCGCATTCCTCTTTGACAGCTTCCTCCCCGAGGAGGGTATATTGAGGAATGGGAGTGAGCCCCAGATTCAGTTGCTGGGCTTTGCCAATGGCTATGCCTGGTGAAACCCCGATTCCCTGCAATGTGATGGAAGTTTTTCGCATGTGATGGCAACCCGAACAAACGGTGCTTGGTGAAAAAATGCATGAACCGGGGCAAGAAAGATGCTTGAAGTGATGTTTTCTGAGGATAACCGGATCGTTTTCATGGCAGAGGCCCTTCGGGCGCAGGGGGACGGGGATGCCCGCACCCGGAGAGGGGATTTATGGGGTCAGCTTTCTCCAAATTTGGTCTGGAATAGGGCCGCCAGGGCTTCCATGGCTTCGGGAGCATCGTCACCCGATGCGGATACCCGCACTTTGCTTCCCTGTGGGCACACCAGAGTCAGGATATCCAGAATGCTTTTCCCGCTCACCGTGTTGTCATTTTTTGTTATCCACACTTCAGACTGGAACTGATTGGCGACTTTGACGATCTGAGCCGCCACCCTGGCGTGAATTCCCAGCCTGTTGGAGATGACAAACTCCTGATCCTGTTCGGCCATGCTCTGTGAGTGATCCAGCTTCATTGTTAAAAAATTCAGCCCTTTTCAAAGTTCCGCCGTCATTTAGCATATGGTCAGTTTGAAGTCAACCGGAAGGCGGCATGATACTCTGACTGCTGCCATTGCAAACCGCGCATGCGTCGGGCTCTTTCTTTCTTCGATCTTAACGGCCCTCAAGTTTTGTTTCATCACTGTGGTGTATTTTTTGAGGATTGCAAAGCCTGAAGCCTTCCACAAAAGATGGGGCATGGGTTTTCATGCTTTTCACTTGGCATTTTCCCCACCACGATTCCATTTGACTGTCTCTTTGCTTTTGATTATGCAGTGACTACAATCAGGATGAATTAAAGTCGCATAATTGTTGGATGGAGGTTTAACCATGAACAGAGTCAAAACCGGTGTTTGCATAATTTTTGCCATCATGCTGCTGGCTGGCTGTGCAGGCATGAGTGCCACGGAGCAGCGTGTGCTCAGTGGCGGTGCCATTGGGGCAGGAACGGGAGCGGCGATCGGAGCTGTGACCGGAGGATCTGCCACTACGGGAGCCGTGGTGGGTGGTGCTGGTGGAGCTTTGGGTGGCTACATCTACGATCAGCATAAAAAAAGGTGAGCAAACCCGGACCAGCGGAGGAAACGGCGGCTTCAACCGGCCCGAAGCTGTTGAAAGGTGTCCGTTTCCCCCTGGTTAAGGATCGGCATGGCTTTTGACCCCACAACTTCCTCTCCGGCCTCATCGTCCTTCAAATCTGTCCCGGCTGATTTCCCCCTTCTTCGCTGACGGCACCTTTCCGCCACACAGAAGGAACTCCGAAGATGACCCACTGGATTCATGTTTTTTATGAAACGCTCGAGGGACTGGGCTATACGCACGCCATTCATCCCACTCAGGTTCACATGGTGATCGGACTCCTGGTGGGAGCCCTGATCTTTGCCCTCCTGGCCCTCCGCTGGAAAACATCCTCCCTCCATGTCAGTGCCCGTCACTGCTTCCTGCTGGCCGCTGTTTTCGCTTTTCCCGCAATACTGACAGGGCTGATGGACTGGCAGTATTTTTTGTCGGGCATCTGGTTTTCAACCATTCAGGGAAAGCTTGCCCTGTCGGGGTTGCTCCTGATCCTTCTGGGAACCGGGTGTGTTCTGGGACGAAAAGGTCGCGGGAATGCGCCGGGAATGCTTCTCATCTATCTCTTCTGTTTTTTGACGGTGGGTGCCCTGGGTTATCTTGGCGGCAGCCTGGTCCAAAGGGGGATTTCCGCGGAGCCTGCTCGGAACCATGCTGAAGGGCGTGCCATTTTTGAATCCAACTGTGCCGGATGTCATCCCGGAGGAGGCAATGTCTCCGATCCGGAAAAACCTGTCCTGGGCTCACCCATGCTGAGGAATTTTGAGGTTTTTGAAAATTGGCTTCGTGATCCGGCCCCTCCCATGCCGGCCTATCCCCCGGAAGATCTCTCCCGGGAGGAAGTGCGAAAACTTCACGAATATCTCGTCCATGGGTGGAATTCCTCCTGACCTTCCACGCCGGTGGGATTGAGGGCTGGACTAAAAAAGGCTCCACAGCATGCGGGTTCCCACAAAAACGAGAAGCACGGCAAAAACCTTTTTCAATCGGTTCACGGGCAGGCTGTGTGCCAAACGCACGCCCAGGGGGGCTGTGAGCACACTGGCGGAGACGAGCCCCAATAGGGCGGGAATATAGACATAGCCCACGGAATATTCCGGGAGTCCTGTCACGGTTAGTCCGTTGAGGACATATCCGACGGTGCCCGAAACGGCAATGGGAAATCCTATGGCCGCCGAGGTGCCGATGGCGTTGTGGAGGGTCACATTGCACCAGACCATGAAAGGCCCCGAAAGGGTTCCACCGCCAATTCCCACAAGGCTTGACACAACACCAATGACATTGCCCACGCCAAACATTCCTCCCTGCCCGGGCAGTTGCCGGGAAGGCTGAGGTTTGCGACCGGAAAGCATCTGCCAGGCCACATAGTAGAGAAACACCACAAAAAAAACCTTGAGGAAGCCGGTGGTCAGGACGGATGCAATGAAAGTTCCCAGGAGCGTTCCCAGTATGATTCCGGGGGTGATACGGCGCACCACGGTCCACTTCACTGCTCCACGCCTGTGGTGGGCCATGAAGCTCGACACGGAAGTGAAGACTATGCTCGCCATGGACGTTCCCAGGGCCAGGTGCATCATGAATTCATGAGGAATCCCCTGGAAGGTGAAACAGAAGACCAGCATGGGGACGATGACAAGTCCTCCCCCTATGCCAAGGAGCCCTGCAAGCAGGCCTGCCACAGCCCCTGCAGCCAAATAGGTTGCCAGAAGAGTTGTCATTCAATGTTTCCGCGTCGAAAGTCTGACCTTCTCAAGTTTGGTCCCCCGGCTGAGGGCCGGGGCTGGGAGCCTGTATTCGGATTCCCTTGGCCTGAAGGGCCTTTCTCATTTCCCTGGCCATGATCCATGCGCCGGGTGTGTCCCCATGCACGCAGAGGGTGCCCGCCTTCACCGGGACATTGCTGCCATCGAGGGCAGGAATCGTGCCCTCAGTGGCCAACTGCACAGCACGGGAACAAACCTCGGGGACCTGGTGAATGACCGCGCCCTGAACACTTCGCGGTGCCAGGGAGCCATCCTTGAGGTAGCCTCGGTCGGGAAAAGCTTCATCGATCACCTCAATGCCGGCCGCCCTGGCCATTCCCGAACACAATGACCCGGAAAGCATGTAGAGGAGCAACGGGGCATCCTGGGACTGAATGGCATGGATGAGTTCCCGTGCGGCCTGTTCATTTTGAGCCACATGATTGTAGAGGGCTCCGTGGGGTTTTACATAGTTCAGAGAAACACCCGCCGTTCGTGCAAAAGCATTGAGAGCTCCCATCTGATAGAGCACATAAGCCTCGATCTCTCCCGGCAAAGTGTGCAGCATGCGCCGGCCGAAGCCCATGAGGTCAGGGTATCCGGGATGAGCTCCAATGCTCACTCCATGTTCTTTTGCTTTCTGAACCGTGTGCCTCATGACCAAAGGGTCGCCGCCGTGAAAGCCGCAGGCTATGCTTGCCGACGTGATGAAAGGCATGATTCTGGTGTCTTCACCCAGGGTGTAAGGGCCAAAACTTTCCCCCATGTCGCAACTCATGTCCAGGGTCTTTGGAACCCGCATGTCCCTCACTCCATTCATGCCCCGACCTTTTCGTCACCTGCCATAAATCTCCGTATGGCAAATTCCTTGTGAAGGTAGATCTCCCGGGCCTCGTAGAAACTGACGACTTTGAAAGTGATCCTTCCCCCGGGCAAGGTCTGAGCGATCAAGGGAATGTCCACGGAGATCACGTTGGCGATCTTGGCGTAACCTCCCGTGGTGGGGCGGTCTGCAAGGAGGATGAGGGGCTGACCGTTGCCGGGGATCTGTATGGCGCCCATTGCCAAGCCATCGGAGATGATGTCTGCCGTCCTTTCATGCTGAATGGGGGATCCCGAAAGCCTGCAGCCCATGCGGTCCGCACGGTCCGTCACCGTGAAGGTGCCGCCGATGAAAGCTTCCAGGCCCCCTTGACTGAAGGCGCTGTCCTGAGGTCCCAGAACAACTCTCAATTGCGGATTGGAGGAGTAAGGGGGAATGAGCTGTTTGGGATAGACGGCGGGAAGGGGTTCTCTGGCTTCAGGGCCCGTGTGAAGCACATCTCCTGTCTTCAGGGCTCGTCCCTCAAAACCTCCGAATTTTCCGCGAAGATAGGTGGAACGGCTTCCCAGAACGAGGGGAACCTGAATGCCCCCACTCAGCACCAGGTAATCGCGAAATCCATGGTCGCTCTGCATCACCCGAATGTACTGTCCCTTACGGGCTTTCAGGGCTCTCCAGGTGGGAATGGGAGTTCGGTTGAGAAAGGCATGGGGGCTGGAACCCGTCACGGCAAAGGTCGTGTCTCTGAGAAAGCGGGCCTGAAACCTTCCCTGAGTGATCTCCAGGCAGGCTTCGAAAGGGCTGTTTCCCACCAGCATGTTTCCCATTCGGAAGGCGTGAAGATCCATGGCGCCCGAAACGGGAACACCCAGGTGCTGGTGCCCGAGCCGCCCTCTGTCCTGAACGGTTGCAAGGGGGCCCGGTTCAAGGATTTCAAGTGAGGGAGTATTCATCTTTGTTGATCGGCCTGAATCGAATGTTCATTCCTGCCCGAAGAAGGGCGGGAGGGTCTTCTTGGGGGTCAAAGAACTTGAGGGGTGAGCGGCCTATGATCTGCCACCCTCCCGGACTTTCAAGGGAGTAGATTCCTGTCTGCTGATCGGCGATGCCCACGCTCCCTGCAGGGACACGGATTCGGGGGGTGTCCCTTCGGGGGGTGAAAAGCCTGGAATCCAGGCCTCCCAGGTAGGGAAAGCCCGGAGTGAAACCGATCATGAAGACAGGGTAAAGGGAGGCGGAATGGATCCGGATCACCTCTTTCACCGATAGTCCGTTGTGAGAGGCCACAAAAGCCAAGTCGGGGCCGAATTCGCCCCCGTAGCACACAGGAATTTCCAGTGTGCGGCCTTCCACCGGTTCCCCGCTTCCCTGCCGGAACATGTTTTCCAGGTGCTGAATCAGCTTTTCAAAGGAGCATTCCCAGGGATCGTACTGGATGAAAAGGGACCGGTAAGTGGGGTTCATGGACAGTATTCCATGGAGAGGATTTTCCTGCAGCTTGTGAAAAAGTTGCCGGACCCTCCTGTTGGTTTCCAGGTCGATGGTGTCTCCCAGTTCCACGCTCACCGCCGTTTCTCCACAATGTTTGAAGCGCGGAGTCATTGCTGCAGGTCTTTTGACGATTTCGGTCATGGGCTGTCCCGGGAGTCAGGAAAGGGATCCTCAAAGACCCCTCATGAGGAGTCCGGCTGCAGTGAAAGGGCCGCGATCCACCTTGCCGGGCTCAATGGAAGAAAAATTTTGAATTCCAAAACAGGGTCGCAACAGGAATCCTATGCCACAATGGGGCAATCTTTTCAACCTTGCGAGTGGGGAAGCAGTCCGGGGAACAATGCCCGAAGGCAAACAGGGCATGGGAAGCGGTTGAAAAAAACAAAAGCCGAGAGAATGTTTTTTCACGACAGGGAAAAAAATAAACTTCGCAGAATCCTCGGCAAGAGTCAAAAATGTCCGGAAGCGCTGAATCGGGTCATGAAAAATTCCGCTGGGAAGGGTCTGAGACAAAAGCATTGTGAAGGGGGGGCCTTGAACGCCGGTTTTGGCAAAAACCGTCTTGCCCTTGCAAAATGTCAGCTGTTAATGGATAACACTGCACCAGGATGCTTTTTTCCACATGTTCATTTATCATTTGAAACATGTGAAATATATCGTTTAAAGAGGAGGAGCGCACTCTGGGCATGTCTTTCCAGGATGAAGCTCTTTTGAATATAGCACATCCAAATGAACCAGCGCCCAACGGGCGAGCAAAGACTTTCAAAGCAGCAGAAACCCGGTCATCCGCTGAATGTGATTGTCATGAAACGGAGCATGGAATGAAACCAACGTCCACGGAGCATCAGTTCGACCAGATCTTTTTGAACCACTCCCCCACCCGGGACAGCCTGATTCCCATCCTGCAGGATGTTCAGGATGCCATGGATTACCTCTCCCCTGAAGCCCTTGAAGCGGTGGCTCGCTATCTGGACCTGTCTGAAAATGACGTTTATGGAGTGGCCACTTTCTACACGCAGTTTCGCTTTCACCCCCCCGGAAAACACCGCCTCAAAGTCTGTCTGGGCACAGCCTGCCATGTGCGCGGCAGCGGCCTGATTCTGGAAGGAGTCAGCCGCAGGCTGGGCATTGTTCCGGGAGAGACGACGGAAGACGGGAACCTGAGCTTGGAAAGGGTGGCCTGCTTCGGGTCCTGTGCTCTGGCACCCGTTGTGGTTTTGGATGACAAGGTCTATGGACGAATGACCACCAGAAAGACCCAAAAAATCATTGAGGAAACGGAATGAGTTTCAAGCAAATTCAAGAGCAGGCAAATGTGGAGTGGGAAGCGTTCACTCGCTCACAACCTCTTCGGGTCCTGGTTGGTTCCGCCACGTGCGGACGTGCCGCGGGGGCTCTCGAAGTCATGGAGGCCTTTGAGGAGGAACTGGGCAAGCGATCCCTCACCTCCCGAACAGGGGTCTATGAAGTGGGGTGCCTGGGCATGTGCTATGCTGAAGTTCTCGTGGAACTGACGGGTGCCGATGGCCGACGCATCCTATATGAGGGGGTGAGCCCCAAGTCTGTTCCATCTCTTGTGGACTCTCATCTGGTCGAAGGACACCCTCTTCTCGACAAAGCCATAGCCGTTATGGAAGGGGACAGTCTGGAGGGCGTTTCACATTTTTCTCAGCTCCCCAATGTGGAACACCAGGTTCGCGTCGTCATGCGAAATTGTGGCGTGATCGACCCCACCCGGGTCAGCCATTACATCGCCAGGGGGGGGTATTCGGGAATGCATCGGGCGTTGAGCATGACACCCGAAGAGGTGGTGGCGGAAATGACCGCCTCGGGACTGCGCGGGCGCGGCGGTGCCGGATTTCCCACGGGCGTGAAATGGGGTTTTGCCCGTAAATCTCCCGGCGACACGAAATATGTCATCTGCAACGCGGACGAAGGGGACCCGGGAGCTTTCATGGACCGTTCCGTTCTGGAAGGCGACCCTCACGCGGTTTTGGAGGGGCTGCTCATCGCGGGCTATGCCATCGGCGCATCCCAGGGCTACGTGTATTGCCGTGCCGAGTATCCCCTGGCCATCGAGCGGGTGGAGGAAGCCATTGAACAGATGAGAGAAAAAGGCTTTCTCGGGGAAGGGGTCATGGGCTCTTCCTTCTCCTTTGACATAAAAATCAAGAAAGGCGCGGGAGCCTTTGTGTGCGGGGAGGAAACCTCCCTCATGCAAAGCATCGAGGGAAAGCGGGGCATGCCCCGATCCCGGCCTCCCTTTCCCGCCGTATCCGGTCTCTTTGGCAAACCCACCAACATCAACAACGTGGAAACTCTCGCTTCCGTTTCCGCCATCATGGAAAAGGGCGCACAGTGGTACCAGGGGTTCGGAACGGAGAAAAGCAAGGGCACCAAGACTTTCGCCCTGGCGGGAAAGATCAACCGGACGGGCCTCATCGAAGTGCCCATGGGCATCCCTTTGAAGACCATCATCGAAGACATTGGAGGGGGAGTGCCGGATGGCAAAAAATTCAAGGCCGTTCAAACAGGAGGCCCCTCGGGCGGCTGTGTTCCAGCCCGTTTCATGGATCTCCCCGTGGATTACGAGCATCTGGCGCAAGTGGGTTCCATCATGGGCTCGGGAGGCATGATCGTCATGGACGAAGAATCCTGCATGGTCGACGTGGCCCGGTATTTTCTCACCTTCACGGAAAATGAATCTTGCGGAAAATGCGTTCCGTGCCGCATGGGAACCCAGCATCTTTTGAAAACCCTCACGCACATCTCCGAGGGATGCGCAACTCCCGATCAGATCGAGACCATGCGCAAGGTCGGCGATTCCATGAAAAAGGGCTCTCTGTGCGGCCTTGGGCAGACAGCTCCAAACCCGGTCCTCACCACCCTGCGCTACTTCGAGGACGAATACCGGGCACACATTGAAGACAAAAAGTGTCCTGCGGGAGTTTGCCGAGCACTGATCACCTTCCACATCGATCCCCAGCTGTGCACGGGATGCATGGCGTGTGCTCCGGCGTGTCCCGTGGACGCCATTTCGGGGGAGAAGAAGAAGACGCACCACATCGACCAGAACCTTTGCATACGGTGTGGATCCTGCCGCCAGGCATGTAAATTCGACGCAGTGGTGGTGAACTGACCTGGAAGACATTTCGGTTCACACCCGAGGCATTTTGACCGTCCACCGCATGGCGGTCCATTCTCGGTTGCGGTGAACGGCTCGCAGCATATCGTGAGGGAGATTGAATGGGCAAAATCAGTTTGACCATAGACGGACAGGTGGTCGAGGTCCAGGAGGGAAAGACGGTGCTTCAGGCTTCCAGGGAGGCCGGCATCGCTATTCCCACCATCTGTGATCACAAGGACCTCAATCCTTATGGAGCATGCCGCATGTGCGTGGTGGAAATCGAAGGCGTTCGGGGCTTTCCGACCTCCTGCACCACTCCGGCATCACCGGGCATGGTTGTGAAAACTCAGTCCGAGGAACTCACCACACAGAGAAACCGAACTCTCGAGCTCATGCTGTCGGGGCATCCCAACAGCTGTCTTGTGTGTGTCCACAGAGAGGCTTGCGAGAAATACCGCCCGGGCACGACCAAGGCGGGCAGAGCCACGCGCTGTGGTTTTTGCAGCAACCGGGAGGAGTGCGGCCTGCGCGAGATGGCTCTTCAGGCGGGTGAAAACGAGCTGGGGCTGCCCACCCTCTACTCGGCGCACAATGTGGAAAGGGGCGATCCCTTCATGGATCGCGATTACAACCTGTGCATTCTGTGCGGGCGTTGCTGGAGGATCTGCGAAAAAATTCATGGCAAACCGGCCATCAGCATCATCAATCGAGGCAAGTGGGCGCGGCTGGGAACAGCCTTTCACAAGAGTCACGTTTTTTCCGGCTGTACCTTTTGTGGTTCCTGCATCGACATC
>PXBG01000145.1 GCA_003566995.1 Syntrophobacteraceae bacterium | reverse complement strand
GCTAAAGCGAGGAGGTCACACCCGTTCCCATCCCGAACACGGTCGTTAAGCTCCCCTGCGCCGATGGTACTGCGTGAGAAATTGCGTGGGAGAGTAGGGCGCCGCCGCCCCATCCCTTTTTATACACCCCCCGAAAAAAAACTTCGCGCCAGAGTCCCTGGAACCATCCATCCGGATCTCCGCAACCGCCGGAACCCTTGACGCCATTGAATCAACGGATTGTGTGCTGCCTTGTCCCGTTGCCTCAGGGAAAGGGGGGGATCTGAAAGGCCCTGAAAAGACTGGATTCCCGCCTCCGCGGGAATGACGTGAAGGCAGGAATGACGTGAAGGGGGGAGTGACGTGACGGGGATTTTATTCATGGGGGAAAAGCTTCAGTCAACCCCATTGCCGGGGACCCTCTTCAGGCAACCCCTTCACAGATCCTGAAAAACGCTCCTCACCGGAAACCCGCCTTTGACCTCGCAAAACACCTTCAGAAACTCAAAAAAGCTGTTTCCTTCTCCTCTCAGATGAAAGAAGCCATGATTTCAAATGTACGTTTTTTTGTGGCCGAAGGACCAGGTTGATCCTGACCTCAATCCAGATCGAGGGGTTTTATGTTCTTCCTGCTCCAGGTGAGGAGTTCCTGATACGTCGTTCCTTCCTTGAAAAATTTGACGATTCCCAACTCCTGCAGGGCGTCGAGATCCTCTTCTGGAAAAATACCCCCCGCGCTCACGGGAATGTGGCCCACTCCCTGTTGCTGAAATTCCCTGATGAGTTCCTTGAATTGTTCGAGCCTGGATCCTGGGAGGGTGGTGATGCCGATATGGTCTGCGGATTCCTGAAGGGCTGAAATGGAGATGGCCCGAGGGTTCTGAGTGCTGGTGTAGATGACTTCATAGCCCGCTTCACTGAAACTCCTCGCGAGTCGAAACATGGACTGTTCGGAACCCTCTCCCAGTTTTGCCATCAATATTCTCAGTTTTCTTTCGGACATCTTTCCATCCTTCTTTGACAGGTGGAATGCGGGGTCTTCAGCCATATAGCCCGCATTCCTTTTGAAAACATTCCTGGTGAATTTCCAATGGGATTCGAACCCGCCTTACCCACACAAACATCAGAGATCGTGCTGAATGGACAGCGATGACGACCTGGTGATTTGCAGCGGGTGAATGAAATCCTGCGTGCCTCAAAAGAGAAAGTGCCACCATCGTGGTTTTTCGTCAAGCATGAACCCGCTGTCCTCCATGAGTCATGACACAAAGACGAAACCGTTGGCCTTTGCCTCCATGATCTCAATACACGGTCACCATTTTGGGCCTGCAATGAGGCTTGAGAGGAGGGGTGGACGGTCTTGTGCCCTATGAATGGTCATGGGGCCGGAAAATTTCCCGTGCATTGCCGCGGAAATCATCTGTGACAAATCGTCACCGGATGTGCGCCAGTTGAAGCCAATGGCCTTTGTCACTCAAGAGTGTGGAGGCCGTAACAAGCCTGTAACAATGATTGAATATGTTACCTCCAATGTTTCCATCGGCGCTCCTGAAAAACGGAAATGCCTGTTTTTGAGCAGACGCTTGGCGAAGTGCATTGGCAAAATGACCTGGAGGAAGATGGCTATGAAATTCATGAAAACATTGGCAATGGCTGGTTTGGGAGTATCACTCATGGCGGGCCCGGCGATTGGGGCCACCCTTTCCATCAACGGATCCACCACGGTCCTTCCCATCGTTCAAAAGGTTGGCGAAGCTTTTATGAAGGAACATCCAGGAACGACCCTTTCCATTTCCGGAGGAGGTTCTGGCAATGGAATCAAGGCCATCATCGATGGCACCACGGATGTGGCCATGAGCTCCCGTTTCATCAGAGACTCAGAGGTCAAACTGGCCGTGGAGCGGGGCAGTTATCCCGTTCCGTTCGCTGTTTCCTATGACTGTATCGTGCCGGTGGTCCACACATCGAACACCGTCAACGATATTTCTCTTGAACAGCTGAAGGCCATATACAGGGGCGAGATCAGGAACTGGAAAGAAATCGGAGGCCCCGACCGTCCTGTGGTGGTCATTTCCCGGGACACATCTTCTGGCACCTACGAAGTGTGGGATGAGAAAGTGATGAACAAGGAAAGAGTGTTTCCCGGTGCCCTTCTGCAGGCCTCCAGCGGCGCTGTGCATCAGTCTGTGTCCAGAAACAGAAACGCTATCGGTTATCTGGGCATCGGCTACCTGGATGATAGTGTCAAGGCCCTGACGGTTGAAGGAATTGAAGGCAATGTGGAGAACACCCTCAACAACAAATTTCCTGTGGCACGTCCTCTCTACGTGTTCACCCGGGGATGGCCCACCGGTGACACTCTGACCTTCATCAATTACATGCTTCATCCCCAAAAGGGCCAAAAGCATGTTCAGGAAGCTGGATTTGTTCCGCTCTACTAAACCGTTAAAGCCCGAGTTTCGCTGATTGAATGCAAAACGAGCCCGAAGCGTGAAGGTTTGCCACGCTTCGGGCTGGGCGGTTTCATGAGGAAAACACTCTGTTGATGTTCGGGTTTTCAGGGAACAGGTCGTGATCAGTCTCGAGTCCTGTTGGCAATGTTTTGGTTTTTTTTGTGATTTCGTTGATTTCACCAGAGCAGACTGTTTCCCCGGATACTTTAAAATTTCTGGTTTTTTTCTGAAGAGTGTTCAAGAGAAAGAATCACAACATGATCCAAAAGCGACACACGAGAGAAAAAGTCATTCGGCTCTTCTTTTTTCTTGCCGCTTCCATTTCAATCCTTGTGTTAACGTTGATTTCGCTGTTTCTCTTCTCTGAGGGTTTGCCCATTTTCAGTGAAGTTTCCGTTTCGGGCTTTTTATTCGGCACTGAGTGGTATCCCACTGCTTATCCCCCTGATTTCGGAATTTTCCCTCTCTTGGCTGCCTCCCTGGCTGTCACTGTCCTTTCAGCGCTCATTTCCATACCTCTCGGTGTGATGACAGCCCTCTACCTGGCTGAAATCGCCTCGTCCAGGTTCAGGCAAATCGTCAAGCCCATCGTCGAGCTTTTGGCTGCCCTTCCTTCCGTGGTCATTGGTTTTTTTGGAATGGTGATTGTTGCCCCCTTTCTACAGGATGCTTTCAATCTTCCCACTGGTTTGAACCTGTTCAACGCTTCTCTCATGCTGGCTTTCATGTCTGTGCCCACCATATGCAGCATTTCCGAAGACGCCATATTCTCTGTGCCCCGGGAACTCAAGGAAGCTTCCCTCGCCCTTGGTGCCACCCATTGGGAGACCATTGCAAGAGTCATCTTTCCCGCTTCCCTGTCAGGGATCAGCACCGCCGTTATTCTGGGAATGTCCAGGGCCATCGGTGAAACCATGGTGGTGCTCATGGTGGCTGGCGGAGCGGCGCTCGTTCCCGGTTCGATCTTCGACCCTGTCCGTCCCATGCCTTCGAGCATCGCTGCGGAGATGGCGGAAGCTCCCTTCCGGGGGGATCATTACCATGCCCTTTTCGCCATAGGGATGGTGCTGTTTTTGTTCACCCTGGCCTTTAACCTCATCGCCGACCACATGGCTCAAAAACACAAACAGGTTGGTGCGGCAACTCTTTGAATCATGGTTTCTTGCAATGAAGTCCGGGCCACGCGGCGAATACTTTTTTTGAGACCGCAAGAGGCATCAGCAATCAAGCGAGGAATTGGAACATGGGTTTTTCCAAATCACCCAGAGAATCATCCAGTGTGAAAAATCCTGCAGGCCATGTGGAGCCACAGGCTCAGAGGACGCTTTCTTCCATGCGGCAGGGGCGGCGGACAACCTTTTTCATGAGGCATTTATTTCAAAAGGGATTTTTCGGAATTTTCAGAATGGCAGCAGTGATCAATGGAGCAGCCCTTCTGGTGGTGGTTGGCTTTCTTCTCTATAACGGTGTGGGCGCCATCACATGGACTTTTCTCTCCCAGGCGCCCATGGACTCCATGACAAGGGGGGGTATATTTCCCTGCATCATCGGCACCTTTCTCTTGAGCTTCGGTGCCATGTTCATCGCTTTCCCCTGGGGGGTTGCCTCGGCCATTTATCTTCATGAATACGCGGGGCCAGGTCGAACGGTCCGTATCATACGGTTGGGCATCAATAACCTTGCCGGTGTGCCCTCGGTGGTTTTTGGGCTGTTCGGCCTTGCCTTTTTTGTGACCTGGATGGGAATGGGGGTGAGTGTGCTGGCAGGCGCCCTGACCCTGGGAGCCCTCATTCTTCCCGTCATCATCGGAACCTCGGAAGAAGCCCTGAGGTCCGTTCCGTCCACCTACCGTGAAGCTTCTCTGGCACTTGGTGCCACTAAATGGCAGACCATATCCAGAGTCGTGCTGCCGGCCGCTTTTCCAGGCATGCTCACGGGCTCCATTCTGGGAATCAGCAGGGCGGCAGGTGAGACCGCCGCCATCATGTTCACCGCAGCAGTGTTCTTCACACCGCATATGCCCTCGTCCATCCTGGATCCTGTCATGGCCCTTCCATACCACATCTATGTGCTGGCCACCGCGGGCACGGACATTGAAAAGACAAGGCCGCTCCAATACGGCACAGCTTTGGTGCTCATTGCCCTGGTGCTCGGGATGAATCTCATCGCCATTCTCTACAGGGCGCGGCTCCAGAAAAAGCACTGAGCAGAAGGAAGAGATTTTCAGGCACGGAAAGAGCCGCAATCGCGGCTACTTTTGCTTGTGCCCCTGGAAATGGTTGAGTGACCGGTATCACGTCCGCTGGCAGTGGTGTTTGATGTTCACGCCTTTGATGATGAAAATAACCGATTCGGCAATGTTGGTGGCCTGGTCCGCAGCCCTTTCGAGGCACCTGGCTGCTATGATGGTCTGCACAGAGCGTTCGATGGCGGGAGTGTCATGAAGCATGTAGTCCATCAGGTCTTTCAGTATTTTCACATTGAGTTCGTCTGCCGTGTCGTCCATCTGGCAAACGTCGATGGCCTGTTCTTCACTTTCATTGATGAATGCCGAGATCACCGATTTGAGCATGTCGATGGCCGTGTCTCCCAACTGCTGCATGGCTGGATTGAAACGCAGGGGAGGACGGCTGGCGAGAAAAATGGTTCTTTCCGCAATATTGACCGCCTGATCGGCAATGCGCTCCAAATCCACGGCGATGCGCATGGTGCCGATGATGAACCTCAGGTCTCGAGCCATGGGCTGCTCCAGGGCGAGCAGTTTCAGGCAGAGCCGGTCAATCTCCAGCTCGAGGGAATTCACTTCCTGATCTCCCCGCACCACTTCCTTTGCCACCTCCGTGTCTCGGACCAGCAGTGAATGGACGGCTTTTTCCAGCGCTCTTTCTGTCAACGCTGCCATCTGCAGGATTGTCATTTTGAGTTCTTCAAGTTCTTTGTGGAATCGACTTTCCATTGTGCTCTCCGAATAAATGATATCAGCCGAACCGGCCCGTGATGTAATCTTCAGTCTGTTTGTACTTGGGACGTGTGAATATGTTTTCCGTGGCGTTGACTTCAATGAGTTTCCCCATGTAGAAAAAAGCGGTGGTGTCAGAAACCCTTGCAGCCTGCTGCATGTTGTGAGTCACGATCACGATGGTGTAATTTTTTTTCAGTTCATGAATCAGTTCTTCAATTTTTTGGGTGGCGATGGGATCCAGCGCAGATGCGGGCTCATCCATGAGAACCACTTCCGGTTCAACGGCCAGGGCACGGGCGATACAGAGTCTTTGCTGCTGACCGCCCGATAATCCCAGGGCGGAAGCTTGAAGGCGATCCTTGACTTCATCCCAGAGAGCTGCCTGACGAAGACTAATCTCCACTTTTTCCGAGAGCACGTTGCGGTCTTTGACTCCGTTCACCCGCAGACCAAAGGCCACGTTTTCAAAAATGGTCTTGGGGAAAGGGTTGGGTTTTTGAAAGACCATTCCGACCCTTCTGCGCAGTTCCACCACGTCCACCCCGCTTTCGTAGATGTTCATGTCATCCAGAGTGATTTCACCGACCAGACGGCTGGAGGGAATGAGATCATTCATGCGGTTGAGGCAGCGCAGGTAGGTGCTTTTGCCGCAACCGGAAGGCCCAATGAGGGCGGTGACGCGATTCAGATGAAACTGAAGACTGACTTCTTGCAGGGCCTTGAAAGAACCATAGTAAAAATCGATTTTTTTCGATTCCATCTTCAATGTTTTTTCCATCATGATGATTCCTTGCTCAAAAAAGCTCCTTCAAATCATAAGGGAGCGTTGCATGCATGATTTGAAGGGAGTTGTGGCAAAAGCATGTGAAAGGCACAGATCCATAATCCTCATGACTTTGTTTTTCCCCTTTGTGAGAAAAATCCGGGCATGGGCTGTCCTTCAGACTGCGGCCCCCAAAGAAGCTGTTCAACTCTTTTTTGCTGCTTTTTCCCCGCTGACCATCGCTTTGGGAAGGCTGAAATGAAAGGTGCAACCGCTGGAACCGTCCGGATTGGGACTTTGCAGCCAGATTTTGCCTCCGTACCCCTGAATGATGTGTTTGCAGATGGCGAGCCCCAAACCGGTGCTTCCCGAACCCGAACCCCGATGCCGCTCCATTCGGTAAAACCGCTCAAACACCCTCTGCTGATGTTCCAGGGGAATTCCCTGTCCGCGGTCTTGAAGAGCGAAAGTGAAGGATTTTTGCTCCTCAGTGGAAAAAATTTTGAGCACACTGCCTTCAGGGCTGTACTTGATGGCATTTTCCATGAGATTGCGAAATACTTGGGCGAGCTGGTCCAGATCGCTCAACACAAGTTGTTCTTTTTCGGGGAGCAGGTTTTCAATTTGGATTTTCTTGGACCGGGCAAGCGGAAGGCACTCTTTCCAGGCCAGTTCGGCAGCTTCTGCAGCATTGACAGGGTTGGCAGGATAAACTGCCTTTTTTGATTCCATTCTAGCCAATTGTAAAAGATCGTCGACCATTTTCACCATATGATTGGTATTTCTCAGGATCACATTCAAAAAGGCCTGGATCGTCTCTTTGTCCTGCTGGCTTTCAGACAGCAGTGTTTCTGTGTAGCCTTTCACAGAAGTCAAGGGTGTGCGCAATTCGTGGGTCACATTGGCCACAAAGTCCTGACGGATTTTTTCCAGACGTTTCAGTTCGCTGATGTTGTGAAAGACGAGAACAGCTCCCAGATTTTTGTCTCTTTCGTGGATTCTCACCATGTTGACTTCATAAAATTTTTCTGGTTCCAGTTCCAGTTGCAATTTTATGGGTTGGCGTCCCAGATTGGTGCTGCTGGCCATGATTCGGTCGCAGGCATCCTGAAGTTCCAGGCTCATGACAGCCTCCAGAGGTTTTCTTCCAACGGACAGGGCCGGACTGGAGATGACCCTGGACATGGCTCGATTCACTGACTTGATTCGGCCGTTGGTGTTGAGGACCATGACCCCTTCCTGCATGCCATCGAAAATGGCTTGAAACTGTTGTTGCTGCTGTGAAATTTCTTCCACATGGTCTGCAAAGTGCTGAGCCATTTCGTTGATGGTCTGCCCCAGAGGGTAAAATTCGCTCGCGGTGTTGAAGTTGATCCGCTGCCTGTAATTTCCGCTTCCGATGGATTTTATGGCTTGTATCATTTCTCCGATGGGTTTTTGAATCCGTTGAAAGAGAAACAATGTCAAAAAAAACATCGCAGCAACGAGACCCGCGCAAAGGACCATGAATGCTTTTGCCAACAGGGATTGCACGTCCTTGGCCTCCTGGAAAGGCGTGGACACGCGGATGATGCCTGAAGGAATGGCTCCTCCTCCTTCAATGACTCTGGCCACGTAAAGTTTCTTTTCCTGCGTGCTGCCACTGAAGCGGATGGCAACCCCCAGATCCTTTTCCCTCGCTTCCATCACCTCGGGCCGCCCTGCGTGGTTGTCCATGGCCCAAACCTCCCTTTGGGGGATATGAGAGTCCGCAATGACAGTTCCTCCATCGGCAATGTAAGTGATTCTGAACTCCAAACCCCTCCCGATCAACTCCAGCCAACCATGCAGTGCCTCAACATCTTCAAATTGCATTTCACGGGTCAGCATCTGATGAATGAATTCCAGTTCCCGGATCACCTGCCTCTGAGTGCTCTCCATGATCTTCTGGCTCACTGACTTGTGATAAGGGTAGGAAATGGCTGTGGACACGAGAAGGACGGCGAGGCAGAGGAAAAATGCGGATTTTGTTCTGAAAGAAAATCCTGTTTTCATTGGTTTTTTATCCTTTGAATCGATATCCCACACCCCGGACAGTTTCCACCAGTTCCGAGTAGGGCCCCAATTTTTGTCTCAGCCTTCTCACGTGTGTGTCGACGGTCCTCGCATACCCTTCAAATTGATAGCCCCAAACTTTGTCCAGAAGGTGATCGCGAGTGAGAACTTTGCCATGGCTTCTGATGAGTTCTTCAAGAAGCTTGAACTCCGTGGCCGTGAGGGGCACTTCATTGCCGTCAATGATGACTTTGTGCCCTTCAAAGTCCACGAGGATTCCCTCCTTTTGCCAGAGACTGCCCTCTGTGGCTTCCTGTGTGCTTCTGCGCAGCACAGCTCGAATGCGAAGGATGATTTCTCTGGGGCTGAAGGGTTTCACCACGTAGTCATCCGCACCCAGTTCAAGCCCAACGATGCGATCGATTTCCTCGCCCCGGGCAGTGAGTATGATCACGGGGATCATGGAGGTTTTCGAGCTCCGCTTCAAATCTTTGCACACTTCAAAGCCGTCCAGGTCTGGAATCATGAGATCCAGAAGGATGAGATCGGGCTGATGCTGACGGGCCAGACTCAAGGCTGTGTAGCCGTCTTTGGCGGTCACGACCTCAAATCCGGCAATTTCAAGATTGTATTTCAAAAGCAGAAGAATATCCGTGTCATCTTCCACAATGAGTAATTTAACTTTTGCCATTTTGTTCTCCTTTTCAGACAAGGTCCATCACCATGACATGTGAGAATGGCAAACTGGTGATCCGGATGTTACGAAACCGTTACAATCCGGCACTCTGAAGCCCCAGGAGCAGGCTGAAGAAAAACATTGGCAACGAAGTTCGGGTTCATGTGACACAATTGTAACGTCCCTTTTTGAGGATGCTCAAAGGCTTTGAATGGCATGGGCAGAGTTTTGAGTGCATACTGGCGGCAAGAAGGCTATTCCCCATTTTCACTGGCCCCGGGAAAGGGTTGGAGCCGGAATTCTCCATGCGCGCGCACCGACAAAAAACATTCAGGACGGTAAAGCGGGCAAAACCCTATGGATTTTATATTCATGTTTCGCTTATCATTTTTCAGGGGAAAAAGGTGGAACGCAAGTGACGGCAACCTGTTACCGTTGATGAGGGTTTATGCTCAATTTCTCTTACAGCACCAGTGTTTTTCGCTTGAAATCTCTTGAGGACGCCATCGAAGGAATCGAGCGTGCGGGTTTCACCGGTGTGGAATTGATCGCTGACCGGCCTCACGTGTTTCCCGATGACATGAGCGCTGCCAGAGTGACGGATTTGATTCGCAACCTGACCCGGAAAAAAATGAAGATCAGCAATCTCAACAGTGCGCTGGTGACTGCCTACGGGGATCAAGTGAGCCCTTCCTGGATTGCAGAAAATGCTGCAGAGCGAGAGAAGCGTGTTGGCTTCACACTCTCCTGTCTTAAAATGGCTGCCGCCATGGGCATTCCCCACGTGTCCACAGACACGGGCCCGGGCACCATCCCCGACTCTCTCAGCCTTTCGGAGGCCGTCGATCTTTACGCAGGTCAAATAAGCCGAATACTGCCCGTGGCCAAAAAACTCTCAGTGCACCTTCTCCTGCAGCCGGATCCCGAGTCTCTTGTTCAAACCACTGAGGATACCCTTAAAATGATGTTCAAGCTGAAAAACCACGAATTCGTGGGCATCACTTTTGATGCAGCACATTTTCAGCTTGTGGAAGAAGATCCCTGTGAGGCATATCAGGCGCTGCGAAAGTATGTTTACCATGTGAGTCTGGCTGATGTGCCCGTCAATGGAAGCCACCGGCACATTCAATTGGGTGACGGGGGCCTGGACATACCCAGGTTTTTGGAGTGTCTGCTGGCCTCGAACTACCTGGGGTACGTGACCATAAAGCTGGAATCTCATGACCAGCGGGCGGACAAAGTGGTTGCGGCTTCCGCCAAATACCTTCGGGAGAGGGATTTCATGCCCCCCGTTGATGAATGAAAATGACAATGTGAGAGCGGCCCCATGCGGACCGCGCCACCGGGGAAACGCCACGGCAGGCTTCCTGTCGAGGTCTGGGGTGACTTGCGGGAGCGCCCGCTGCCGGCGATTTCCTTGCTTGGGGGATTGACGGAAGGCATTCCTTCCCGGGGCTGAATGAAACGGGTGGCGGAAGCGCATGGGAATCGAACCCACCTGAGAACGCCTTCACGCCCTCACACCGGATTTGAAGTCCGGGAGCCCCACCAGTGAGCTTGGCGCTTCCGAGGCTGAATGTATACAAAGGGGTCACATTTGACAAGCTGTTTTTGTGCACTTCCCCTGGAGGGATTTTTTCCTGCCCGATTGTCCCGCCTCCACTGAGCGCCGGAAAAAGCCGTGAATCCCTCTTTGAACAAAGGACCATTTTGCATCGCTTTGCCAAGGGCCTCTCCCCGGAATGATGCCGTCACGAGGTTCAAGTGGGGATCAGCTCATAGGATTTGGTCCCCAGGCCAATTTCCTCCGCATAATTGAGCTGATGCCTCCAGTCGATGTTGGGGTAAACGGCTCTCACCTTGTCCAGGTTGGCAGCGGGTTCGCCCGCTATGCAGGAAGATTTGAGGTGAGGTTGCGCGTTGAGCAAGTCCATGGAGGCCTGGTCAATGGCCACGGGATCCCGGGAGGCGACAATGCCGATATCCCCCACAAGGGGCGCATCAGCGAAGGGATGGCAGTCGCAGGCCGGAGAAATTTGTGTGAGGAAATTGATGTACAGGGTTCGATCTTCTTTGCCTTTGATGGTTGCGGCGGTGTACTCCACCATTCGCTCCATGAACCTGGGCAGGTCCCGTTCCCAGTTGATGCCCAGGGCTTTTTGGGGGCAGGAATGAATGCATCCCGCACAGCCCACGCACCTGGCGCGGTCGATGAAAACAACTTGTTTTATGGCGGGATCGGGTCCGGGCATGTGGCCGGGGCGTTCCACCAAAGAGATGGCTCCATGGGCGCACTGGTCCCGGCAAATACCGCATGCCACACAATTTTTGGAGTCGATTTCCGGTTCCACTTCCGAATGTTGAGCCATTTTTCCCCGGCGGGAGGCGGATCCCATGCCCACATTCTTGATGGCTCCTCCAAAACCGGAAGCTTCGTGAAGCTTGAAGTGGGCGATGGAGATGAGGGAATGGGCCTTGGCCACAGCAGAGCCCACATAGGCTTCCCGGCACAGTTTGAGGTTGAGGGGAACGACCACTTCATCCCGGCCGTCGATGCCGTCGGCAATGATGAGGGGGGCATTGACCACTGAAGGGGCAAAGCCATTGAGCAACGCCGTGGTCAGGTGGTCCACCGCATTTCCACGAGTTCCCACGTAAAGTGTGCTGGCATCTGTCAGAAAAGGCCTGCCACCCAGTTCACGCACGGCATCCACCAGAGGCCGGACAAAAATGGGGCGCACGAAGGCCGTGTTTCCCCTTTCGCCGAAGTGAATCTTCAGGGCTGTCAAGCCGCGCTTTTTGATACCTGGTTCAATCCTGCTCTTTCAGCGAGAGATCGAATCTTTTCCAGAAGACTGCGGGAATCGGTCACGCGCAGGTCGCTGAAGTACACTTTGCTCGACATGGGCTGCTCCTGTGCTCTGATATTCTGCGACGAAAAACATGGGAAATAAGATCACCATGCGAGAAGCACGGCCAGAATGCCCGTCAGAAATATTCCGTCAAAAGTTCCTGCGCCACCGATGGAGGCCACAGGTGCTCGCAATTGTTTGATTTTGTCCAGGTGAAGCAGGTCCGCTCCAATGAGTGTTCCCAGGGTTCCGGCAATGTAAGCGGTGGGAGCGGCCCATTCGTAGTTGAAAATGAGAGCAGAAAGGGCTGCCACGATGGGGGGAATGAACATGGGGGTGGCGATGCCCATTCCTGGCACGGGTCTCGCTATACGGTGCACCACCAAGGTGACGACCGCCAGGGCCAGGAGGGAGCGTATGGGGTTTTCGGCGATGCTGAGAAGGTACAGGGACAGAAAGCTTGGAATGAGAGCGCCTCCCACGTTGACGGCGAGGATCATTTCGTCCTTCTGTTTCCAGCGGGGCGGTCGAAAGCGGATGCCGAAGTAATGAATGAGTTGCAATTCTTCCGGTTGGCGCTCTATTTTGATCCGCTTCAGGGGAATGTTGATCATGCTTCCCACGATGCACAGGAACAGAAGGGAGAAAATGTATTCGGGAGGAATGCCCAGGCGGGCAAAGGCCCAGGTGAAGACTCCGAACTGAATGAGGGCAAAAGCGAAAAAGAGGAGAAATACAAAAAGAACAAGGAAGAACATGAGAAAAGGAGGATAAAACATGGCGTGTCCTTTCAGGATGTTGAATACAGGGTCTTCACCGTTTCCAGAAGCGTGGAATGCCCGAATTCCCCTGTTTCGGAGGCGGCGGCTTCATGGATGCCCGATCCGTTCAGGGCATCGTGGGGCCTGGTGAGCACATAGCCTCTGCAGCCTGCGCGGCGGGCAGCCTCCAGATCAGTGGGACGATCCCCAATGAATGGGGTTCTTTTCAACTCCATGCTGTAGAGGTCTGCCGCGGCCAGAATCAATCCGGGGAGAGGCTTGCGGCACAAACAACCCTCCCCGGGGTGATGGGGGCAATAGAAGGCTGCAAGGATTTCGCCGCCGTTTTGTTTGATGGTGCTCATCATGTATTCATGGGTTTTCCAGAAATTCTCCTCGGTGATGATCTTCCTTCCAAGCCCCGACTGATTGGAAATGAGGATGGGATGAATCTCTCTTTCCCTGAGCCAGCGGAGAGTGTGCAGACTGTCCTCGTAAAAGTGAAATTCATCAGGGGCTTTTATGAAATCGGGTCGGTCCACGTTGAGAACACCGTCACGGTCAAGGAGGACAAAACGATTCCAGCGGGGCAGGGGGGAATCCAGCCAAATCAGCATATTCGCTCTCTCCGTTGAAAACAGCCTTCACACAAATCAAACGTTCCTTGGCTTCAGGAACCTTCCAAGCGTTGCAAACACATGACAGAAGGTTTTTCTGCAGCTTTGTGCACGGGGAAGGATACTCGTTTCTTCTTGACTTGTGTAGAATATGAATAAAATATGATTGGTCCAAGGGCCTGATACATCTTGGATTATGATGCAATTGCCCATTGATTGGAAAGCGTTGTTCACAAATTCCCTGAATGACCGTGACTGATGGAATTTCAATTTCCGTGAGACGATAAGGTAGCAAAAAGTCATGAATCTCGCAAAGGAACTTGAAGAGCTGCAGAGATCTCTTCGTTACAATTTCAGAAACCCTAAGTTACTGTTGCAGGCTCTTGTCCATCGATCCTTTGATCACGAGAACCCGGACATAAGCCAGAAAGATAATGAGACGCTGGAGTTCCTTGGAGATGCGGTTCTGAGCCTCACAGTGAGTCACCTGTTGGTGGAATCTTTTCCCGATTCCAAAGAGGGTGAGCTTTCCCGGTTTCGGTCAGCCATTGTCAATGAAAGAGAACTGGCTCGAATCGCCCAGGAACTCAATCTGGGAAAATGCCTGCTCCTCGGAAAGGGTGAAGAGCTCACAGGGGGCCGAAGGAAGCCCTCCCTTCTCGCGGACACGCTGGAGGCCCTTCTGGCTGCCGTCTACCTGGATGGAGGTTTGGATGCGGCGTTGAGAGTCGTGAGAAGGTTCTTTCACGCTTATTTGCACCCGGGGCAGATGGAGCAGGTCCTCAAATCTTTGGACAGGGACTTCAAGACCCAACTGCAGGAGTTCACTCAGGCACGGTTCAGACTCACCCCCGTTTATCAGCTGGAAGGTGAGAAGGGGCCGGATCACCACAAAATATTCTTCATGCGGGTGACACTCAACGGCCGTCTTCTGGCGAGAGGTTCGGGAAGAAGCAAAAAAGACGCCCAGCAGGAGGCGGCTCAAAAAGCCCTTGAAATCATAGGTGTTGAGAGTCTGTGGGAGGAGGAATGAAATCCCGGAAAAGGATTTATCCCATTTTTCTGTCCCATGCGGGTTGTCCTTTTCACTGCGTCTATTGTGACCAGCAAAAAATTGCCTCCCATTTTCTTCCCCGGCCGGAGTCAAAGGATATATTGGACCATTGCCAAAGGGAACTCTCCACTCTAAGGGGAATGCACAAGGGCCAAAAAGACCCCATGGAGGTCGCTTTTTACGGGGGGACCTTCACTGCCCTTCCCAAACCTTTGCTTCGCCAAATCCTCGAGCTGGTCAAACCCCTTGTGAGGGAGGGGGTGCTTTCCGGTGTTCGTTTCTCCACACGACCCGATTTCGTCACTTCTTCTATTTGCGATCTTCTGGAAAATTATCCCGTGAAAGCCGTGGAGTTGGGAGTTCAAAGTTTCGACGATGAAGTTCTCGCCAAAAGCCGAAGGGGGCACGATTCCCTGGCAGTGTATGAAGCGGTGGATCTTGTTCGTCGCCGTGGGTGGACTTTGGGCATTCAATTGATGCTCGGGTTGCCGGGAGATGACCCGGAACGATTTCTAGAGTCGGTCAAAAGAGCCGCGTCCCTCCATGCCGGACTGATCCGGTTTTACCCCGTTCTTGTTCTTGAGGGGACCACGCTGGCGCGGTGGTATAAGAAGGGCTCCTTCAGGCCGCTCACCCTTGAAGAAGCCATACACTGGTGCGTGCCCGCATATGACCACTTGGTGAAGTGGGGCACCCCCCCTGTTCGTATGGGACTTCAGGCCGACACTCAACTGGAAAAACCCGGCACGATCCTTGCCGGGCCTTACCACCCATCCTTTGGCTATCTCGTGCGTGTGGCATGGTGGCGTCGGAGGATTGATGAAGCCCTCGAAAGTCATGCCCCACCTCGCGGGGAAAAGGCATGTCTGACTCTGCGTGTGCCGAAGCGCGCGGTGAGCGAGGTCATTGGTCCCAAGGGAATGAACATTCAACACTGGGTTGGCACATGGTCTCTGGGTCAGCTCAACGTCGCAGGGGCTGATTCCTGGGATGAACCCAATTTTGAACTGGACTGGAGTCCCCCCTGAAGGTGAAAGAGGCTGGAAGACCTGGTTGCTTGAGCTTTGTTCATTGCCAGAGGGGAGGAGGTTTGATCATTGATGACTCAGAAAAATACAGAGGAGGCCCAAGGCTTCCGTTCAGGCTATGTGGCGCTCATCGGGGCTCCCAACGTGGGCAAGTCCACCCTGCTGAACCAGTTTTTGCAACAAAAGATTTCCATAACCGCACCCAAGCCCCAGACGACGCGAAACCGCATACTGGGCATTTTGACAGAACCCGGTCTTCAGATTGTTTTTTTTGACACGCCGGGAGTGCATCGGGCGAAGGATAAATTCAACAAGCTCCTGGTGGAAACAGCCCTTTCCACGCTCAGCGAAGTGGATGTGATCTGTTTTCTTGTGGATGCCACCCAAGCTCATGGACCCATCGATGAATTCATCCTGGAAAATCTGGCCAACCTGAAAACACCGGTCATACTCGCGGTGAACAAAATCGATCTGGTGCGAAAGAAAGAAGAGCTTCTGCCCATCATGGACAGGTTTGAAAAGCGTTCAAAGCCTCTTGCCGTCGTGCCCGTTTCCGCTTTGAGAGGGGAAGGCGTCGAAACCCTTCTCCAGGAGATTCGAAAGGTCATACCCGCCGGCCCTCAATATTTTCCCGATGAATACCTGACGGATCAGCCGGAGCGATTTTTCGTGTCGGAACTCATCAGGGAAAAGGTCTTTCGTCTCACTCAGCAGGAAGTGCCTTATTCCGTGGCCGTCACGGTGGAAAGATTCGAGGAGTTGCCCGAAAAAAAACGCATCGATATTGAAGCGGCCATTCATGTGGAACGCGATTCGCAAAAGGGAATCATCATTGGAAAAGAGGGCCGGTTGCTCAAGGAAATAGGCAGGCAGGCTCGCATGGAAATAGAAACCTTTCTGGGTTGTCATGTGTTTCTGGGGCTTTTCGTGCGGGTTCAGAAAAACTGGCGAAAAAGCTCCCGTATGCTCATGGAGCTTGGACTGCATCCCCATGCCAGAGGATGACGGCATGGTCTTCAGACAGTGAAGTTACCTCCCCTCCCATGGGATCTCATCGGGAACGGCCGCCAGTTCCCTGATCTGCCCACGAACCTGTCCCATCAGTTCGTCCATTTCTTTGCGGTTGAATCGGGAAGCGTCTATGGGGCGACCGATGTGAAACTCCAGACGGCGGCCCGTATTTAAGTTGAGGGTGCCCGGAGGCAGGACCTCAAAAGCACCCCGAATGCCCACGGGAATGATGATGGCCCTGGTCTGCAGGGCCAGCACAAAGCCGCCTTTTTTAAAGGGCTGCAATTTGCCTGAGCGGGATCGGGTTCCCTCGGGTGCCACCCAGAGAATGATGCCGCTTTCCATTTTTCTTCGAGCCTCTTCAAGGTCTTTGAACGCCTGCCTTCGGTTGTGCCGGTCAATGGAGACGAATTCTCCCACCCTCATGGCGGTTCCCCAGAGAGGAACCTGGAAAAGCTCTTTTTTGGCGAGCATGCGTATGCTTCCGGGCATGGACACGAAGGTGAGGGGGATGTCATACATGCTGCTGTGATTGATCATGATGATGTGGGCACGGTTCTCTGTCAGCTGGAAACCGTGGGGATCGTGGACTTCCCAGGAGAGGTTCGAAAACTTCAGGAGCTTGCGGGACCACCAACGGAGAAGTTCGTCACATTTCTCTCTGCGATAGAGCCCTCGGCGCACCCGGTATATATTGATGACGGAAATCCAGAAGGTCACGAGGACCGATTTTGCGGTGATCAGAGCCGACTGAAATTTTGTGGCTTTCATGAGAGTTCTCCCGGGGGTGAGCCTCTTGGGGCACAATCCCTAATGATGATGGCATGAGATTCACGATGAAGTTTGTGTCGTCTGCACTTTGTGCGAAGGTTGACACTCTAATGGCTATTCCTCCTGAGACCTTTTGTCAATCACTCTCCTTGAAGATCGAGCTGGAACCATAATGAACCCTGAGGCTGCGGAAGGTTTTCAGGTGTTGTGGAACAAAGCCCCTGCAAGACATCACCCGCACTGACATGATTCATGATCCTTTCAGGGGATCATGGACCCTCAGGCCCTCTTTTTGAAGTTCTATGGCATCAAAAATGCGGACTCCAAGGATCATGGCTGCCACCGGAATGACAGGCACACCCATCACATCCGTGTAAAACTTTGGCAGGTACACGTAGACGGGAATCCCCACAATGGCCAGAGCAAAAGCCGGAAGGGCATAGGCCGTCCGAATGCACCACGAAACTCTGTCCTTGGCCATGGGGTGTCCTTTCCATGTCATCGTGTGTTGCAAGGGCCACGTCTCCGGGTCTTTCCGGTTTGATCTCACAGCTGCAATTTCAGGCAAAATCCTGTATATTCATGATGTGACGAACGCAATTCAGCTCCCTGCGAACATGGACCACTCAATGAAAAATCATGGGGAACACAGGGAGCACATGCTCATGGGCCAAGTTAACATGATTCGCCGTTTGTTAATACATGGGGAATGTTTCTATGGAGAATGGTTCAGGTTTGAAAATCGCCGTTGTGGGCGGCGGCGTGGCGGGAATTGTCTCCGCTCACCTTTTGCAGCGTCGCCATGAGGTGACGCTCATGGACAAAAACGATTACCTGGGGGGCCACACCCACACCATTGAGGTGGATGAGGGCGCAAATGGCAAGGTGCCCGTGGACACGGGGTTCATCGTCCTCAATGATCGCACCTATCCCCATTTCAACCGCTTTCTGGATCAGCTGGGGGTGAAGAGGGTCGCCACGGACATGGCTCTGAGCTATCACTGCGGGGAAACCGGCTTTTGCTATGCGGGCACGGACCTGAACGGTCTTTTTGCCCAGCGCTCCCACATCTATTCCCTGTCCCACTGGCGCTTTCTCATGCGTGTTCTGAGTTTCGGCCTGAAAACGCTCAAGAATCTCAAGTTGGGCAACCTTCATGGCCTGACCCTGGGAGAGTATGTCGCCCGTGAAAGGGTGCCCGGAGAAGTGGTGGATCGCTACATTGTCCCCATGGCTTCCGCCATCTGGTCCACCCCTCACCAGGACATCTTCAAATACCCCATGGAAACTTTTGCGCGCTTCTATGACAATCATGGGCTGCTTTCCTTCACCCAGCGCCCCCGGTGGTTCTTCATAGAGGGAGGCAGCCACACCTACGTGAAAGCATTTCGCCGAAGCTTCAGGGGACGCCTGCGTCTTGACGCGCCCGTGGTCCGGATAGGGAGAATGCCCGGTGGAGTCCGATTGCTGTTTTCCAACGATGCTGAAGAGTTTTACGACAAGGTGGTCATTGCCGCTCACGCAGATGAAGCCCTGCAGCTCCTTGAAGACCCTTCCCCCCAGGAACAGGCCCTGTTGTCCCCCTGGAGCTACACGCCAAACCGCGTTTTGCTGCACACCGACGCCTCCGTCTTGCCGCCCTTTCCCAGGGCCTGGGCGGCGTGGAATTGCTTCCGTTCAAAGGAAAAGCCCAGTCCGTCGGGAATTTCCGTTTCTTACTACATGAATCGCCTTCAAAAACTGAAAACGTTGCGTCATTACTGTGTCAGCCTCAACCTGGAAAGAGAAGTGCACCCCGAGCACATCCTTGCAAGGCTTCTCTACACTCACCCCATGTACACCTTTGACTCCATCGCAACCCAGGAGAAACTGGATCTTCTCAATGGAGACAGGAACACGTATTTTTGCGGCAGCTACTTTGGCCACGGCTTTCATGAGGATGCGGTGAGGTCTGCCGTGCAGGTGGGCCTCCTGTTCGGGTTGGAACTATGAACTCCATGATCTTCAATGGTTTTGTGAAACATGAGCGCTTGAAGCCTCAACCCCATGCCTTTCACTACAAGATTTACGTCTACGGCATATTTTTGGATGAACTGGAGGCGCTCCATGAACGGTTGCCCCTCTTCGGGCACAATCGCTTCCGTCCGGCCTCCATCCACGATGGGGACTACCTCCATGAAGGCCCGGGGTCCATTCGGGCCAAACTGTTCCCGTTTCTCCAGCGAAAAGGCTGCGGGGCCTCCGTCTCGCGAATTCTTCTCATCACTTCGGCGCGTTATTGGGGCAAAGTATTCAACCCAGTGAGTTTTTACTACTGCTTCAGAGAGGACGGTGAGGTGGAGTGCGTGGTTGCCGAGGTCAACAATACTTTTGGAGAGCGGCACCTTTATGTGCTGTGCGAATCGGAAAGGGTTGCCAACGGGGAAAAGCTGCATTACCGGGCACCCAAAGATTTTCATGTGTCTCCCTTCAACAATGTGGCCGGGGATTATGATTTCCTGTTCACTCCGCGGGTGGACAAGGAACTGGATGTGCGCATTGAATTGCGCCGCGACGGGGATCTCATTTTAAGGGCACAGCTCTGGGGACAGGCTTTGCCCTTGAATTCCCGGATTCACGCGCGCACCCTGCTCCGGCATCCCCTTGTCCCCCGCCTCACCATGCCCCGCATTTTATGGGAAGCGGCCCGGCTTCATTTCAAAAAAAACCTTCATGTCCACACCAAGCCCAGACCGAGGAGTTTCATGACCATTCGACGCATACCACCCACTTCATTCCAGCGGAAGTGCATGAAGGCCGTCAAGGACATCCTTGGACGCATGGACCGAGGACAGCTCCACATGGTGCTGCCGGATGGGGAAAATCTGACTCTGGGCACGTGCAGAAAAGCACTTTCCAAGGGCCGTACGGCACACTTGCAAGTGAACGATCACCGATTCTTCTCGCGAGTGGCGCTTCACGGGGACATCGGCCTGGGGGATGCTTACATGCTGGGCGACTGGGACAGCGATGACCCCACGGCTGTCCTGGAACTGCTCATAGAGAATCGTGAACAACTGCAGGACGGAAACATCCTTTTCTCCTCCCTGTCACGGGCCTTGCAGACCTTGCAGCACCGGTGCCGCCGGAACAGTGTCTTCAGAAGCCGAAAAAACATCGGGCGCCATTACGATCTGAGCAACGATTTTTTCACAGTCTTTCTCGACTCGAGCATGACCTACTCTTCGGCTCTCTACCGAGACGGCGGGGAAACGCTGGAACAGGCCCAAAAGAACAAAATGTGGGCGATCATGGAGAAAGCCCGAATCGGCAAGGAGGATCATGTCCTGGAAATCGGCTGTGGATGGGGTGGTTTTGCCATCGAGGCGGTCAAGAAAACGGGGTGCCGCGTTACAGGAATCACCGTGTCCGAAAACCAGTATCGCATGGCTTCCCGGCGTGTGAAGGAGGAGGGCCTGGAGGACCGGATCACTGTTCTCTCCGAAGACTACCGGCACGTGACGGGGCAGTATGACAAAATTGTCTCCATCGAGATGCTTGAAGCGGTGGGACATGAATACCTGGGCACATTCTTCCGATGTTGCGATAAGCTTCTGAAAAGAAATGGCCTTGTGGTCTTTCAGGTGATCACCATCCCCGACCAGCGCTACGAAGCTTATCGCAGGACCTGTGACTGGACACAAAAACACATTTTTCCGGGGGGAATGCTTCCCTCCATTCTGGCACTGTCACAGGCCGCGGCGAAGCATTCGTCTCTGGTCATGGAAGAACTGGAAAACATCGGCATCCACTATGCCCGCACCCTGGCTCAATGGCGGCAACGTTTTCTTCAAAACGAAGAGAAAGTCGCTCAACTGGGCTTTGACGAAGAGTTTCGGAGAAAGTGGCTGTATTATTTCTCCTACTGCGAGGCGGCATTTTCCACGCGCACTCTTGGCGACCATCAGATTGTGTTCACAAGGCCCTGCAACGAGGCTCTTCCCAACTGGAAAAGGATGTGAGCCAGGCGGGGCCGGTATCCGTTCGTCCGGCACCTGCAATATGCCGGAACTGAGCTTTCCCGTGCCTCGCTTCAGTGAGGCTGAACGTGATCCTTTTCAAAAGGAGCGAGCACAAAAAACTCGTTTTTGGGGGTGGTTGCTCAAGGCTTTTTTTTCATGAGAAAATGAGCCACCAGCCATTCTTCTCCACGGCGTGCCCCGAAGAGTTCTGAACAGGCCATGAAGAAGATTCTCCACCTCTGAAACCACCTGGCCCGTTCGTTTTCGCCATAAACGGTCCTGAAAAGCTCCAGGATTTCCTCTTTGTGGGTGTCCAGGCGTCGAAGCCATGCTTCGGCCGTTTTCTCATAGTGCGATCCGTTCACAAGCCACTGGTCTTCCAGATTGAGGTGGGTTTGAAAGTAAAGAATCAGATCATGGGAGGGCATCATGCCCCCACTGAAAAAGTGACGGGCCATCCAGTCGTGCTCGCCCCTGGCCTCGAAGAGGTAGGGAGTGGTGTGATGCACGAATATGTGCATGAAAAACTTCCCCTCATCTCCAAGCCAGCTGCTAACCCGGCGCAAGAGTTCTTCCCAGTTGCGCATGTGTTCGAACATCTCGATGGACACCACCCGGTCAAACTGGCCATCAGCCTGAAAATGATTCATGTCGGCCGTGAGCACCTCCACGTTCTTCAAGCCCAGTTCCTGTGCCCTGGACCGTATGAAATCTCCCTGAAGGCGTGAGTTGGAGACGGCCACAATGTGCGACCCGGGGTACTTTTCGGCGATCCAGAAAGAAAGGGATCCCCATCCGCAACCCAGATCCAGAACGCGCATGCCGTTGTGCAGCTGAGCTCTTTGGCAGGTGAGGGAGAGCATGGCTTCTTCGGCGCCTTCCAGATCCTTCACTCCCGGTGGCCATGAGCAGCCGCTGTACTTCAGCCTTTTCCCAAGAATTTTTTGAAAAAACCGGGGAGGCAGCTCATAGTGCTGCCGATTGGCCTTTTCCGCTTCGGGAGCGATGGGGCTTTTCTGAAGCGTGCGCACAAATGCCATCTTCCCTGCGGCCGCCGCCTCCAGAGTGTCCGGAGTCTCATCTCTCAAACGTTTTGCATTGAGCAGGCGAATTCCCCAGCGGATCAGCTGGTCGGGCAAAAGGCCCGTGTCGGCCCACTGAAAAGGGAGTCTCATGGTGTGTCCTTTTTGGGAAACCAGGGAACAAAAGCGTTGGTCCGTCTCTTGTATCGGGCGTACTGAGGGCGCCTTTCTTCCATGGTGTTTTCAAGGAGTGTCACTCCGGAAACCCTGAGAAGAAGGATGGTCATGAGTAGAGGGCTTACCACAACCCAGGCGTTGTTCCATTGGCTGAGGGCCATGAGGTAGAGACCCCACCAGATGAGTGTTTCGCCAAAATAGTTGGGGTGCCTCGAGTAGGCCCACAACCCATGGCTCATGACTTTGTCCTGGTTGTGGGGTTGGGATTTAAAGCGGGCAAGCTGCCGGTCTGCGGCGGTTTCAAAGAGAAAGCCCGTGGTCCAGACAAAAAGCCCCAGTGCGTCGAGCCAGGTGACTTGAGAGGGGCCCCCGCCATGCTGGATTGCCTGAATGACCAGCGAGACTGTCCAGAGAATGCCCCCCTGAAGAAAAAAGACGGTGAAGAGACTCACTATCCAGAATCGCCCGCCGTGTGCGGCGCGCATGCTTCGGTACCGCCGGTCTTCGGCGTGTCCCCAATTGCGCGCAAAAAGATGCATGGAGAGGCGAACCCCCCACAGAGTCGTGAGGGTCGCCACAAGAAAGCTCCTGGTTCCTTGCCCTTCTCCGAGAAAAAAACTGATCCATGCCACCAGAATGAATCCGAGCCCCCAGAAAATATCCACAATGCTTGCGTCCCTTCTGGCAAGGCTCAAAAGCCAGACCAGCAGCATGAAAACCATCACGGCGGCGAGATTGGTCAGGCTCATGTGGATGAAACCGGTGCTTTCCATGAATGAGGCTCCCTTGAGTGAGACGACACGTTGTATTTATGGTCGCGGAGACGGAGCTGGACTGAAGCGCATCTCTATGGCGCGGTCCGCGATGTGTTGCTTTCGGACAGAAGGTTCAAGACATTCCTGCTGACGAGGTCCATTTTCACTTCCTCATCAAGAGGAAGTTTCATGATTTTCCGCAATTCGGACCTGGGATCTCCAAAGGGGAAATCGGAGCCGTACATGAGCCTTTCATGGCCGTAGCGCTGGATGTAGTCCATGACTTCAGAAGTGCCTGCCAGGCTGGTGTCTGCGTATATGTTGGGTTTTTCCCACAACCCTTCCGATCGGATTCTGCTGTATCCCCCATTGAGGCCACCCAGGTGAGGGATGATGACCTTGACACCTGGTGCCCAATCCTCGATGAATCGCACCGTGTTGTAAAACTCCTCTTCCAGAACAATGGGCATGTTTCTGCGCCTGATTTCTTCGATGGCGGCCTGGCACCGGGGGTTTTTGTACTCATAGCGTGGTTCATCGGGATGCCGGTGCCACTTGATGCCCTTGTGCTGCGGCGTGAGATCCTCGACGGCAAAATCGTTCCAGATGAAAAAATAGGGAAAAACCCAGAAATCATCGTTGCCGATGGTGAGGAGATATTCATTGGATTCTTTTCTTGCCTGCTGCCAGTCAGGAGTGTCCTTGAAGTTCATGTCGTACCGGTCGTAAATTTCCATCACCGGTGAAAACATGACGGCTCCGCGGATTTCGCTGCCCCTAACATGGGAAAGGTAGGTTTCAAATGACTGAGGCGGAAACCTGTCCTGAATGCCGCAGTGGGCATGGGCGTCTATTATTCGCAAACTCATCTCTTCCTCCCGGGGTTTAAACGGTGACCGTTGAAGGTTTCGGTGTCATAGGATTTTATGATATCATCACTCACCCGTACAGCCACAGGAAAGTGCTGAGGGATTGACGTTTTCCGTGTGCATGGCCCCTCGAATTCATCGTTCATCACAAGACAAACAGGATGTCAAGGAATGGAACCAAAGGACATTGACGCACAAAAAACCACGGTCGTCCGCCAGTTGATGCTGGGAGCTTTTCCTGAAGCGGAGGTGCGGATCCATGAAGATGTGAACGCTGGTTTTCAGGTTTTTTCAGCCCGGTTGAAAGGCCTCGTTTATACGGCCATGGTCACGTATGATTTTCTGGAACACCACGGGGCGTCCGAAATTCCCGGCAAGCTTCGTGATTTTTTGTTGTTCGAACACCTCAGGGACATGCCGGGAACCCCTTTCATCGTGACCCGCACAGGCCTTGAACTTCTCCCGTGAGGTGTCATTCGGGGGAAGGGGTTGTGATTCTCAAGGACGGTGGGTGCGGGAGCGCTGCGTGCGTGCCGTTGAATTCAATGATTACGTGAACTGAAGGAGACTGCAAAATGAGCATGCTCTATCGGCTGCTGATTGCTTTTGGCATTATCCTGTCTCATCTCATCATCATTTTTCCCATGGCGGAACTCTTTCTCGCCTACATCATCATCTTCAATCCCCTCTGGTTCAGAGAATTTCTGAGAAGCCTGGATGAACCGGCCATGGAAAAAAGTGAGTAGGGATTTGGTGGTGCCGAGAGGCGCCTGAAAGTGCAGGCCGCCGCGGGGGCTTCCCGAAGCTTTCAATCAAGGACCACAAGGGTTGCGGCCATGATCAGCATGCCGGCCAAAAGGCCGTAGAGGGAATCGTGGCCCTTTCCGTACGCTCTCGAAATGGGCAAAAGCTCATCCAGAGAGATGTACACCATGATGCCGGCCACGACTCCGAAAAGAATTCCCATCATTTCACCGTTCAGGAAAGTTCTCAGAAGGAAAAAGCCCGCCAGGGCTCCAGCCGGTTCGGCCAGTCCGGACACCAGCGACCAGGAAAAGGCCCGTTTTCGACTGCCGGTGGCGTAGTAGATGGGGACGGAGACGCTGATTCCCTCTGGGATATTGTGAAGTGCGATGGCCACGGCGATGGCCATGCCCAGGGCGGGATCCTGGTAAGCTGCCAGGAAAGTGACCAGGCCTTCGGGAAAATTGTGAATGCCGATGGCCAGGGCACAGAAAATGCCGGTCCTGTGCAGGTTTTTATTGCCGGGCATGGAGGGCCCGCCTTCACTTTTTGGGGAGGTTTCGGGACCCACTTTTTCAAGTTCTGCTTCGGATCGTATTTCGTGAGGATTCTCCACGGCCGGAACCAGTCTGTCGATGAGAAAAATCAGGGCGATGCCCCCGAAGAACGAGAGGGGCATGAGCAGGCGCGCCATTTCTTCCCCCCGCGTTGCTGTGAGCGATTCGCTAGATTTGGCCAGGATCTCCACAAAGGAGACATAGAGCATGACCCCCGCTGAAAAGCCCGTGGCCCAGGACAGGAACCGATAATTGGTTCGCTTGACAAAGAAGGCGATAGCACTGCCTATCCCCGTTGAAAGACCTGCAAAGGTTGTGAGTCCCAGGGCGATCCAGAAATTGCCGTCGTTCAAAGCTGTTCCCCTTCAATTGCCTGAGTGTTTTTGAACCCATTATGCGTCAAAGCCCCTGAAGACACAATCGGGGAGAGGGCTGTCACACTTGCTGCGGGCGTGTTCCGTGTAAGATTTTGACACACGGGGCCACTGAAGACTTCAATTCTCTCATGTTTCCATGCAGAGGGGATCGGGTTCCCATTTTCCCCTGAGCAAATTTTCTGAAAGTCTCCAAGGCCCTTTCGTGGCAATGGACAGTCGTGCTATGTTGCTGCCGCGTCATGTGAGTTTGAGGTTGGCTTCTGGTGCGGAGACGGGACCCTTGTTCGTTTCAGCGCCCACGGATGCATCCGTTGAATTTGATCAGAATCCGGTGAAAAAGCCCAACTGAATGTTGTTGCTGCAGGACAAAACCGTTCGTTTGCCTTCAGACGGGAACGGGGAAAGATTTAAGCCAGGCAAAAAGGGCTGATCCTTTTGGTCTTTTGGAAGGTCACTTTTGTGGAGCAGAGGAGAAAGATGCATGTGGGTGAAAAAGTTTTTAACCGTTTCATTTCTCATGGTGTTTGCGTTTGCCGCTGACCTGCTTGTTTCGGCTCCGTCTCATGGCGGCCGTTCTGAAGATGGACTGACTCAGGTTTTGGGTGAACATCGAGAGTCTCGTCACGAATCCGTGAGGGAGGAACAGCGCCGGATCGGCGAAAGGGGAGTCTCCATAGGCTCCAGGACGGTGGAGGACATTTTCGGGCATCCCCCTCTTTCTGTCCATGACGAGAGAATCCTTGATCTGGGCCCCATGGGCGAGCATCGTCAGGCCCGGGGGGAATCCGTGGAGCGCAAGCAGCGGCAGTTGGCGAAGCGTGGCCCTGACCTGGGAACAAGAATGGCCCGGGACATTTTTTTCAGTCCTTCCGACCATTGACCGTGGTGATGACAGGCTTTCCCCGCCACATGCTCCCTGAAAAGCTTCCGGGGCTGGAGGCAGGCAGGAGGGGCGTGTGTTTTTGACCGAAGGAAAGACGGGGCCAGGGGAGGACAGACAAAAAAAGGTTACCGTTGGATGCGGTAACCCGTTGGAACTTGCTCTGGGGGAGCTTGCTCTGGTGCCGGAGGAGAGAATCGAACTCTCACGGGGTTGCCCCCACTGGATTTTGAGTCCAGCGCGTCTACCAGTTCCACCACTCCGGCAAATTTGCTGCGACTATAGACAGATCCCCAGGGAGTGTCAATGAAAAAAGGGGCTTTGTAGCTGGTTCAGCGGCGCTCGAGCCTCTCTCTCATTGTTTCCCGAAAGTCGGTGAGGCAGTCGATTCAGGATTTTTTTCGGCCATGGGGTGGTGGCAAGGAGGGGGCAGGGTCACCTCAGGGACGGGAGTTGAAAGTCAATCGGAGGACTGAAGGAATTGGCCTGTCATGGATGAAATGCTCATCTACCTGGGGATTGCTTTGTGCATAACCCAGTCGGCGACTTTTTCGGGCCTTAACCTGGCCGTGTTCAGTTTGAGTCGTCTTCGGCTGGAGACGGCGGCTGAAAGGGGGGACCCGAAGGCTGCAAAGGTCCTGTCTCTCAGGCAAGACGCCAATTTCACCCTCGTCACCATCTTGTGGGGCAATGTGGCCATCAATGTGCTGCTCACCCTCCTTGCCGAGTCTGTGCTGGCCGGTGTGGCAGCTTTCCTTTTTTCCACGGTGGTCATCACCTTTGTGGGAGAGATCATTCCTCAAGCCTACTTTTCCCGTCATGCGCTTCGCGTTGCGGCATTTCTGGTCCCGTTGCTCAGGTTTTACCAGGTGATTCTCTGGCCTGTGGCGCGGCCGGTGGGGAAGCTCCTGGACTTTTGGGTGGGTCCGGAAGGGGTGCCCTGGTTGCGGGAACACGAACTGGGAGAGATTCTTTATCACCATGCGCACAGAGCCTCCACGGAAGTGGGGGCCCTGGAAGCCACCGGGGCCATCAATTTTCTCGCCCTGGACGATCTCCCCGTGCGGCGGGAAGGGGAGCTTTTGGATCCCATGAGTGTGATTCGCCTTCCCGTGCACAGTGGCCATCCCGTGTTCCCCCCTTTTGAGCGTTCTCCTGAAGATCCCTTCATGCGCTATGTGGCGGTTTCGGGAAAAAAGTGGATTGTCATCACGGAAATTTCCGGAGAGCCCCGTTTTGTTCTCAATGCGCACATGTTCATTCGGGAAGCGCTGTTTGGAGAGGACCTTTTCGATCCTGTGTCCATGTGCCACCGTCCTCTGATTGTGCGCGACGGTGAGGTCACGCTGGACCAGGTGCTGGGGCGCCTCAGAGTGCGGCCGGAGCATCCCGGCGACGACGTGGTGGATGAAGACCTGGTGCTTGTGTGGACCGAAAACGAAAAACGCATCATCACGGGGTCGGATTTGCTGGGGCGCCTTTTGCGGGGCATCGTGTGGAATCCTGCAATCCAGAAGCAGCGGCTTCCTGCCCGCGGACCGGAAAAAAACCCTGCATGAAGCATTGACAGATGCATCCGGACTTGTTATGTTACCCATGTCAGCAGAAATAAAACACCATCTTTGATTGTTTCAAATATCTAGCCTTGAATTTCTAATGTGCTGATCAATGAGCTAAATTTCACAATGCAATGAAACAGGGTAAAGATGTTGCGGGCTGGTGGCTGAGTCTTTATAGTTCAATTATTTCGGCCGCTTAAATTGAAAACCCTTTAACAGGATCGCCTATGCCTCTCATCAAAATAGTTCCGAGTCTCAAAAAGGAAAAATTGGCCCTTCGTCTGGGACAAAAACGAGCCGGCAGGATGTCCTACTCAAGTCGTCAGAAAATCAAAAAACTCAACCGCAGACTCGAAGAAATTCTGAAACCCTCCCTCTACTTCCGCTCTGTTCCTCTCTCCCACGTGGACAAGGGGTACACGGAACTCGAAGATGGCACTCGATTCCGAAGTGCCAAGCTCTCCAAGACGCTCAGGGGTTGTGAAGAAGTTGTGTGTTTCGCTGCCACCATCGGTGAGAGGGTGGAAACGGAAATTGCCCGGTTGGTGGAGCAAAACAATCTCTCCGAAGCATACATTCTGGACACCATGGGCTCCATTCTTGCCGAAAACATGGCCGAGAGCTTCTGGCAGCGCATGAGTGCCGAATACGGTCGGAAAGGGAGAGGGGTATCCATCCGTTTCAGTCCCGGATACTGTGACTGGCACATCCGTGAACAGGAAAAACTGTTCCAATACATCGACACACAAAAGATCCCGGTCACCCTCAGCGACACATTCCTCATGTCCCTCCGCAAGTCCGTGTCGGGGGTTTTTGGCATCTCGCATCCCCACTGTGCACAGGATGTTTCCACTTACAATCCGTGCGATGAGTGTCGCAAGGTCGACTGCACCGAAAAGCGAAAACGTGTAGCCTGAGTCATTCTCAGTGCCTCAATCCAATCCATCCGATCATGTGACCCTTCCGCATTCCATTTGATCAACGGTTTTTATACAGGAGATTTCATGAAACGAATCGGACTGTCCGGGGGCTCATATAGCCCCTTGGATTCATTGCAAATTGAGAAAATTCATCAGGCCACCCTCAAGGTTTTCGAAGAAGTGGGGGTGAAGGTCAGTTGTGCGGAAGCCCTTGAATTGTTCGAGGGCGCTGGCGCCAAGGTGGACCGTGAGCAAAAGATTGTGAAACTTTCTCCAAAGCTTGTGGAAAAAATCCTGAGCACCACGCCTTCGGACATCAACCTCTGTGGCCGGGACGAAAGCGGAGAGCTCGACTGCGCCATTGGAGGAAAACGTGTTCACCTGGGCACGGGAGGCACCGCCCTCAATGTCCAGGAACCCGGAGCAACGGACAACAGAAGGTCTGAGCTCAAGGACATCGGGAGCATGGCCCGCATGGTGGATGCTCTCGAAAACATTCATTTCTATATGCTCAACGTCTACCCCAATGATCTGCCCATGGAAGAGGTGGATGTGAACCGTTTCGGCGCTGCCCTCAACCGCACGCGAAAGCACGTGATGGGCGGTGTGTACACGGTGGAAGGGGTCAGGAACGTGATTCGCATGGCCGAAATGATTGCGGGTTCCCCGGAGAAGCTTCGGGAGCGCCCTTTCATCTCCATGGTGGCCTGCGTGATCAGTCCCTTTGTCATTGATGAACATTACGGGCAGCTGGGCATTGAGGCGGCACGAAACGGCATTCCCCTTGCCGTGCCCGCGGAGCCCCTTTGTGGTGCCACTTCTCCCATCACCCTTGCAGGAAATCTGGTGGTGTTGAATGTGGATACCCTTGCGGGGGTCATGATGACCCAGCTGGCCAAGGCGGGTGCCCCCGTGCTCTATGGCTGCGTGGCTTCGGTGACCGATTTGAGGGACATGAAGTATCTGGCCGGTGCCGTGGAAATGGGGCTCATCAACGCAGCCGCCTCCCAGTTGGCCCAATTTTACAAAATTCCCGTCTATGCAACGGCAGGCATGTCCGATGCAAAAATGAACGATCCTCAATCGGGATACGAGTCGGCCATCACCAGCTTGCTGGTTGCCCTTGCCGGTGGGAACTACATTCATGACGCGGCGGGCTTCATCGAATTCTGCATGACGGCTTCCTACGACAAACTGGTGATCGACAACGAAATCATCGGAATGGTCATGAGGGCCGTGCAGGGAATCGAGGTGACCGATGAAACCATCGCTTATGATCTTCTCAAAAAAGCGGGGCCATCGGGCCATTTCGTTTCTGAACGCCACACGCGGCGGCACATGCGTGCAGAGCACTACCAGCCTCAGCTCAGCAACCGGGAAAGCCGGGAAAAATGGCAGGCGGACGGATCAAAGGACGCCCGAATCCGGGCTGCGGAAAAATCCCGGGAGATTCTGGGAGCACCTCCTGTTTCCTGCATTCCCGAGGATGTTCGAAGTCGCCTGAAATCGGAAATTCCAGGCCTGAAACCCTTTGTGATGGAATAGAAAAGGGAGTGAAACCTTGATCGTTATCGGTGAAAACATCAACGCGACCATTCCTTCGGCCAAAAAGGTGATCATGAGCGGTGATGCTGAAAAGCTTGCCCGAATGGCCGTGGATCAAGCCAACGCGGGAGCCGCCTACATCGACGTGAACGTGGCCACGGGAAAGGGAGGGCGCCGGGATGAAATTGCCGTCATGGAATGGGCGGTGAACACCATTCAGGCAGCTGTGAACAAGCCCCTTTGCATCGACAGCGCCGACCCGGAAGTTCTCGAAGCGGGGATCAGGACGGCCAGCGGACCCGTGATGATCAACTCCACCACTGCCGAATCGGGCCGTATGGAACCGGTGCTCATGCTGGCCAGGAAGTTCGATGCTCCCATCATCGCTCTGGCCATGGATGAAAAAGGCATTCCCAAGTCAGTGGAGGGCCGTCTGGACGCGTGCGAAAAGATTGCCAATGCTTGTGGAAAAATAGGCATATCTCTTGACAAGGTCTATTTTGACGCCCTTGTGATTCCCGTCAGCACCGATGCCAAAGAGGGTGTGGTGACTCTGGAGACCCTGACGGCCATTCAGGAACGGTTTCCGGAATCAAAAACAGTGCTTGGGCTTTCCAACATCTCCTTCGGCTTGCCCGCCCGGGCCAACGTCAATGCCGCATTTCTGCACATGGCCGTGTGGGCGGGACTGGATGCGGTCATCATGAACCCCACGGAAAAGGCCCTCATGGGAGCGGTGCGAACCGCGGAAGCCATCATTGGAAAAGATCGTCATTTTCGGCGCTACATGCGCATGTATCGCAAAAAATAAGACTCTCATCAAGAGGAAGAAGACCAATATGAATGAAACCGAATTGATGGAAAAGATTGCGTTCAATGTCATTCAGGGGCGAATGGTGCAGGATGATGAAGGCCTGGACGAGGGCCTCGAGGGACAGCCTGCAGTGACCGAACTGGTTTCACAGGCTCTTGAGGCGGGCGTCAGCCCCAAAAAAATCGTGACCGACTCCCTGACCAAGCCCATGGAAGAGGTGGGGAAAAAATTTGAAACGGGTGAATTCATGATTCCCGACATGCTCGCTTCCGCCGAATGTGTGGGGGCAGCCATGGATTTGCTCAAATCGGAACTCCTCAAGGAAGGTGTGAAAAGCAAGGGCATCTTCGTGATCGCCACGGTGGCAGGTGACCTTCATGACATCGGCAAAAACATTGTGGCCATCCTCCTGAAAGGGGAGGGCTATGAGGTGATCGATCTCAAGACCGATGTGCCCACGGAAAAGATCGTGGAGGCTGTGAAGGAGCACGATGCTCCTTTTCTGGGTTTGTCGGCCTTGCTCACCACCACCATGGAAACCATGAAAGATGTGTTGGACAAACTGCAGGCGGAGGGTCTTCGTGATAAGGTGAAGGTTCTCATCGGGGGGGCACCCACATCTTCCGACTTTGCCAAGCAGATCGGCGCGGATGCTCACTGTGCGGATGCCTTTCAAGCCATCGAAGTCTTGAGGAGATATGCGTGAAGAATCAGGAACAAGTGAAGATTTCAACGGAAAAGCTGGGCCGGCTGACCGTGGACATGCTTCGGCAGACTCATGAAGACGCCCTGTGGATCCTTGAAAATCTGGGAGTGGGCTGCAAGCAGCCTGAGATGCAGGCGGCCTTTCGACCGCTGGAAGCCGAAGGGTTGGCCTTCATTCATGAAGATCGCATCTATGTCACAACGGATCTGGTGAAAAGGTGCCTGGAAACGGTGCCGGGTGTGGATGATTTTTTTGTGCCGCGCAACAGTTTTTTCATCGGGGGAACGGCACCCTATGTGTATGACGATGCGTCGGGTGAGGGAGGTGTTCTCCCCACGGAAGAGCATGTGGTGCGCATTGCTCAGATCGCGGAAAAATCCTCCCTGGTGTCTGGAATGGGAAGAGGGGTCAAGCTCAAGGATGAAGTGGTACAGATGAACATCATGAACCAGTACTGCTCCAAACCCCTTTACTTTGCGGTCACCTCTGACCGGGCGCTGGAGCGCGCCCGTGAGATCTATGAAACGCGCAAGAACATCATGATCGTGTTTTGTCTCACCCGACCGCCCCTGGAGGTGAACGAGAATTTTTCCGACCATTTCGTCAAGGTGGTTCAGGCGGGTCTTCCCGTTTTCATCTCGGCCATGCCCATGGCGGGCATCAGTGCCCCCTTTTGCTACAATGGGGTTCTGGCCATGACGCATGCGGAGGTGCTTTTCGGCATCTGCACCGCTCAGTTGATGAATCCGGGCATCACCTGCATACATGCCGGATTTCCCACCATTGCGGACCCCAGGATCGAATACAACCCCAATTACGGGCTCATCAGCCACAATTTGCTCAACCTTCTCATGACTCACCTGAATCTCATGCTGGACCTGCCCACTTTTCAGAGCGCAGGAACCACCCATGAAGAGCATCCCACGGAGCGTGCCTTTGCCGATGCCAGGATGGGCCAGGCCATGTGTCTCAAGTACGGTTTTCACATGATTCGCCATCCTTTTGCCTTTTTGAGGTACCTCATTGACTTTTCCATCGGCAAGCTGGAAAAGAGTGTGGAACTCGCCCATGAGGTGAAGCCCGAAGACGCTCCCGAGGTGCAAATGCCCGTGTACGACGAAAGGGGCATGGAATCCATCAGGCACATCGGCCTGGGAATGTACATGGACGATCCTCTGACGACGGCCAATTTTGGAAAAGTTTTTAATTCATGATTCCGCTGGGGGCGTTACCCAAGTGGGCTCGCGCCCGGTGTGTCTTCATGCTCGCTGAAAGCACCTGTCTGTGTTGCTTTTCTTGCAGGGATTCGGCGGTTTGCTCTGAAATAGACCAGGGGCGTTACAGGCCGTCCCCATGCATGGTCCTGAAAGCTTTTGCTCTATAGGCATCCAGAACGCTTTGACTGAAAAAAAGTTGATTCGGGTTCCCGCTCCGGGCTGTCCGAGTCCTCAAAAAAGCCACGAAGGCTATCACCTTCCATGGGAGAAGGTGTGCCTCGTGGCTTTTTTTTGGGAAAAAGGGCGGGAGCGTGAAATCTTTTTGAAGCGTCACACCTTTTGGAAATCAGCTTTTCTCCCCCGCAGGAGCGCATTGTCCTTGTTTTTTGATCAGAGGACCATCACGGGAAAGCTCAACCTTGGAGTGAACTGAAGAACTTTTGGTCGAAATTGTTATTGAAAATAGATTCAGTAAATTTGGTGAGTTACTTTGAGGTTGTCAAAATTAATTATTCAGGCTAATATCTGTTGAGTCGCTGAGTCAGGACATTTTTTGCGCTTCCCAAAGACTGAATGACAGCACTTCCCGGTTTTCACTTAAAAATGCAAAGCTTTTGGGAAATTCAGGTCCATCCTTTCTCAGGCCTCTTTTGGGCTCGGCGGTTTGTGTCGGTCTGTGCTGTCTGGAAAAAGGCGTTCCTCAAGTGCAAAGGATGCTGAAAGATAAAAGAGGGATTGGAGGTCATGAAGAGGTTTGGGCATCTGCATGGAAGATCCTCTGACGACGGCCGCTTGGAAAAGTTTTTGCCCCATGGCATGGGCCGTGCCCGGAACACCTTCACAGCTTTAAAGACCAAGAGGGGATCAGAACTCGAGAATGGGGAGAGTCAGAAACAGTGCTGAAGCTTGAAAGCTCTTCAAATAGGGGTTTCCGGCCGTCGTTTGAGGCTCTGCCTGTCTCATGGAAATCAAGGAGAGAACATGTGTGGATTGGCTGGATGTTTTGGTGTCAAGGACGAGAAAACCATCAACAAAATGCTCGATGTGCTTGAACATCGAGGGCCCAATGACCGTGGCATATTTTCCCGGGACAAAATGGTGATGGGCCACACGCGGCTTTCCATTGTGGATGTGGCGGGGGGCCATCAGCCCATTTTGGCTGAAGACGGAAGAATGGGAATCATATGCAACGGAGAAATATATAACTTCCGCAGACTCCGTGAACCTCTCCTTTCCAAATACGACTTCAAAACCCTTTCCGACTCGGAAGTGATCCTCCATCTCTATCGTGAAAAGGGATCCCGTTGCGTGAAGGATCTGGACGGCATGTTCGCCTTTGCCCTGTTTGACGGAGAGGATTTCCTTCTGGCCCGGGATCCCATCGGCATCAAACCTCTCTACTACGGGTATCTCGGGGGAAACATGTATTTCAGTTCCGAACTCGGAGCCATGGTTCTCTCGGGTGTCCAGGAAGTGCACGAATTTCCCGCAGGTCACTATTACACGCCCCGCGAAGGATTTGTGAAATACTACACCATTCCCCAGGTGCAGGATCACCTGCTCACGGATGTGGAGGAAGCCAAAGAACTCATTCGCAGCACCTTCATCCGTTCAGTGAAGAAGAGACTCCTGGCGGACCCCGAGATCCCCGTGGGTTCCTTTTGCAGCGGCGGACTGGACAGCAGCCTGGTGGCGGCCATCGCCGCCGATGAAATTCCCCACCTTCACACCTTTGTGGTGGGCATGAAAGACGACCGGGGTCAGGTGAGCGACGACATCAAGGCGGCGCGCATTGCTGCCGGTCACATCGGTTCCACTCACCACGAACTGGTTTTCACGGAAGGGGAATATTACGATGCCCTGCCCACAGTGATTCGAAAGCTGGAGAGTTATGACCCCTCCCTCGTCCGCTGTGCCATTCCCTGCTATTTCACCTGCAAGCTGGCCGCTGAGTACGTGACGGTCGTGCTGACCGGTGAGGGTGCTGATGAGCTTTTCACCGGATACCACTACATGAAACACTTTCCCGTGGACAAGCTCAACCTGGAAGCCCGTCGCTGCCTCGGGGGCTTGCACAACATCAATCTGCAGCGGGCGGACCGCATGGGGATGCATTTCAACCTGGAGCTGAGGGTTCCTTTTCTGGATGTGGAAATGGTCGACCTTGCCATGAAGATTCCACACGAGCTCAAAATCCGCGAGCAAAACGGCGCCAAAATTGAAAAGTGGATCCTGAGAAAAGCTTTCGAGGGAACGGGATACCTTCCTGACGAAGTCCTCTGGCGCTACAAGGTTCAGTACACTCAAGGGGCCGGATGTGAAAGCCTGGGAGAAACCATGGCGGAAAAGGCCATGACGGATGAAGAGTACCAGCGAATCAAGGCTGAAAACCCACTGGCCACCATCAACAGCAAGGAAGCGGCCTTTTATTTCAAGATCTTTCGGGAGTTTTTTCCCCACGATTCCGTTCTTGGCTCTGTGGGCATTTGGACCGGGTTTGACTTTGCTGAGGAGCGGGAGAAAGTCACGGGCACGGTGGATGGAGATTTGAAGCACGATCACAGTGAAATGGTGGCCTGATTCAGGTCGTAGGACTCCCGTTTCCGGGAATTGGGGGTGCGCCTCCATTTCCCGGGCTGTCGCAGAATTTGTGGGCGGGCCCGTGACGAGGGAATGATTCATTCCGCATCCGGGCCCGCTTTTTTTCTGCTCCCCATCGGCTCCCCTTTCCTGCCCCACACAAAACCCGTGGGAAGCGAAACATCCGTGGTTCAAGCCGCCACAGGCGCGATGCCGTGGAGTTTTTTGCCCTGGAATGCCCGAAACAGGCACGAAAATGACCTTGACAGAATGGACAACACCCGCTACTGAGAAAGCGATTTCCTGTCATCGCATGTGGAAATGATCACTCTTGCCATGAAGACTCCCCATGAGCTCAAATTCCGTGATCTCAATGATGCCGGGATCGACACGTGAATTGTGAGAGAAGTTTGTTCGAGGCCACGGAATACTTTTCTGGTGATGCTCTCTGGCGCTGCAAAGTTCAAGAGGCCCAAAAGGTTCGGGATGCGAGAGCCCGGGAAAAGCCCTGGCGGAAAAGGCCGTGAGCGATGAAGGGCACGAGGGAGTCAGGGTTGAAGCACCAATGCCACCATCTGCAGCTGAGAAACGGCTTTTTATTTCAAGATATTCCGGCTCTTTTTCCCCTGCTTTCTTCATGGGTTCCATCGCCATTTGAACCGGATTTGACCTGGACGAAGCAAGAAAAAGGTCAAAGGCACGGTGGATGGAGATTTGAAGCACCATCACAGCGAAATGACGGCTAGACTCAAATCATGAAACTCACAGTTCTCGGGTCTGGCGGCTGCGCCGTCATCCCCAAACCCTGCTGTTTCTGCAGAGTTTGCCAGCAGGCCCGCGAGAAGGGCATACCTTATGCCAGGAGCGGGCCCGCTCTTTTTTTTCATGGCATCAATCTGCTGGTGGACACTCCTGCGGAGATTGTTCAGCAGCTGAACAGGTGCGCCGTTGATGCGGTGGATTACCTCATGTTCACACACACGGATCCCGACCATGTGGAAGGCTTTCGTGTGGTGGAGCAGATCGCCCTGGATTTTCGCACCTGGAAAAACTATGGGGAAAAGCAGGTCACTCTGGTTTTGCCCCAATATTTACACGAGAGAATCCAGCGAGTGTGTTCGGCCTATGGCCCTCTGCTTTCCTTTTATCTTCAGCAGGGCTATGTTTGCACCAGCGTGTTTCAGGAGACCACGGCCATAGGCGCTGTTCATGTCACCGCTCTTCCCGTGGATCGGGGAGAGCAGACGGTTTACATCTATGTCTTTGAGGCTTCAGGTAAAAAAATCGTTTACGCACCCTGTGACATCCGACCTTTTCCTGAAAACCGCCCGGAAGTTTACGGTGCAGACCTTCTGCTCATTCAGCCGGGAATTTTTGAAGAAGGTTTGAAACACGGTTTTGTTTATCCTTCCGATCATGTCTCGAGAACCACCTTGTACACCTTCCATCAAACTCTGGCCCTGGTGCGGCGGATCAGTGCCAGAGAGACCGTGTTCGTTCACATGGAGGAATACTGGAACCGGAGTCATGACGATTACCTGGAACTGGAAAGGGTGCATTCCAACATTCGTTTTGCATATGATGGAATGGAACTGACCATTTGAATGAAAGGTTTTTTGAATGTTTTACACTGAAGAGTTTCTCGAAAAAATCCATGGGGATGCAGTGCGTATTCTGGAAGAGGTGGGCGTCAAATGCCTCTCGGAAAAGGTACGAAAGATCTTTGAGGACACGGGGCTGGCGGCCTATGATGACACAACGGGCCACCTTCATGTCCTGTCGCCTCTCATCGAGCAGGCCCTTCAAACCACGCCCAAGCGGGACCAGTTCTTTGTGCCCGAAAATTCGTTTGGTGTGGGGGGGACAGCCCCTTTTGTCCATTCAGATGACACGGGAGAGCTCATTCCTCCCACTTTTGAGCACCTGGTGAAGATCGCCAAGATTGTCAACGAAGCCGATGTGGTGCAGTTCATGGCGAGAGGTGTGCTCATTCCCAAGCAAGAAGTCCAGGTGATGAACACCATCATCGAGCACTGTCACAAACCTGTCTATGTAGCGGCTCTCACGCCCGAAGGCATATCGCGGGCAGAGGAGATCCATCGGACCAGGGGAAATCTGACCGTTCAATTTTCCATCATCAACAGTCCTTTGAATGTCATTGAATCCATGGTGGATCCCTTCCTGTCCTGTGTGGGAAAAGGCATTCCCATTTATGTTTCCACCATGCCCATGGCGGGTCTTTCGGGGCCCTACAGCATGTCGTCCCTGCTGACATTGACGCATGCAGAGGCTCTTTTCGGCATCACCCTCGCTCAGTTGGTCAACCCTGGAGTCACAGTGGTTCATGCGGGTCTTCCATCCATTGCGAGCATTCAAAAAAAATATGCGGTGGACATGGGGCTCATGTCTCTCAATGTGGCCAATCTGCTCATGGAAAAGGTCAACAAACGGTTGAACATTCCCTCCATTCAGACCGCTTGCACCACCAGCCAGGAACATCCCAATGAAATCTCCGAGGAGGAAGCCATTCGAGGGTACGCGCTTCTCAAGCACCACGGCTTTCATCAAATTCGGCACGCTTTTGGATTTCTCAAGGAGCTGGTGTCCTTTTCCATTGCCAAGCTCGAGCGCCACGTCCAGCTGTGCGCGGAAACAGCCCCGGCAGACAACTATGTGGAACCGGTTGTCTACGATGCCGAGGGGTATGATGTCATTGTGCGCAATGGAAGCCAGGCCAATTACATGGGGGATGCGCACACTCTGAAAAATACGGGGGTAGAATTTTTGTATTGATTCGCATGCATTTGAAACATGAACCCGTGTTCTTTTTTCTCCATTTCAGTTAGAAAATATTGTAGTATGATATTATCAATACAATCTTGAGGAGGAACTGACGTTGACTTCTCCCTCGCTGATCCGGCTGCTGCACATACTCTTGTCAAGCCCTTCGATCTCAAGCCCACACTCATGCGGATATACTTGTCCTGTAATGAACAAACGTATGGTTCGAGAGCTGTCATGGCCAGACTTTTCCTGAAATGCGAGCCCGAGCATTCACTTCCACGCTTGGGGGTATTTCACGAAAGGCAAGTATAGGTGTTTTTTTTGACCTGTCATGCTCACCAGGGGGTACAGAAAGGAGGTGTGAGAAGCTTCTCGAGGTGGATAGAGTTTTTTGTCATCATACCCGTATAAATGCTTGATAAAGGAGGGCTTTATGTACAAGAAAATCATGGTTCCGCTGGATGGATCAAAGTTTGCTGCCTCGGCACTCCCTCATGTGGTCGAACTGGCCAAAGCTTTCAGTTCACAGGTGATCGTCTTTCATTCATGTGCTTCCGCCGAAGATGCGGGGATGGCAGATGCCTATGGCAGCGTTCGTGATGCGGCTGACACTGCCGAGCACAAGGTTTGCGAAACCTTCCTCAACGAAACCGCTCAGGAACTGAAAGAAAAAGGGGTGGATGTGGAGGCCGTGTGTGTCACCGGCAATCCCCCTCGTGCAATCATCGGGTATGCAGACAAGAATTCAGTGGATCTCATTGTGATGGCAACCCATGGCAAGGGTGAGGTGGCCTGGGTATTGGGCAGTGTGGCAGAAAAGGTTGTGTCTCATGCCACAGTGCCCGTTTTGCTGCATCGCGTGGTCGAGCGCAAACAGCCTATTCTTGGGGGAGAAATGGTCGGCCTGCCGTAGGTTTGATCGGGAAGGCCCAGGAAAAAGCCCTGATTCGGCTGCTCAAGTTCCCATTGCCCGGGCATTCTGGCAGCCGCGCAGGGCTTTTTCAGAAGGTGGCCTCCTAAGTGATCCAATGAAAAAAGGGACGGGAGCAACATGTGCTCAAGTCCCTTTTTTTATTCTGTTCTGGTGGAGCTGAGGGGAGTCGAACCCCTGACCTCTTGAATGCCATTCAAGCGCTCTCCCAACTGAGCTACAGCCCCGTCTGCGATGTGGGTGTATCAATACAGAAGACCTCACACCTTGTCAATAGTTTTATTGAATCATTTCCCGTTCAGTTCAAAGGGAGCCTTTTGGAGAGGAGTGCATTTTTTTCCATTGCGCAGCCTGTTCACCGGGGGCTTTCAGTCCAGCTTCCACTCAATTTCTTCAAAAATGTCTTCCAGCTGATAGAGAAGCTGGTCTGCGTCGGACAGCTTCCATTCGGCCACCTTTGTCTCAATTTCTTTCTGCAGTTTTTTCAGCTTGTCTCCATGAGGCAGAAGCGCTTCCCTGAGCCGTGTTCCCTCGTAATGATACAGAATCTGATCCAGCTGCTCCGCAAGATCATAGAGGGAGAGGTTCTCATTTGCCCACTGAGTGTCCAGATACCCGAGGTGCCGCGTCAATTTGGGGTATGCGCCTTCCATTTTCCCCTTGTAATAGGGAAGAATCTTGATTCTGATCTGCATGTGTTTGCTCATGGCTTTTTCTCCGTCTTTTTGGGGAAAAATGACCGGGCTTTATGGCTTCTTTCGCACACAAAGGGCCCCTCCTTTTTCATGTGTCCCCCCTGAGGTTTTTCACCATGCCCCTGGTGACCCGAAGGCATTCATTCCAGAGTACCCTTTTGCCCGCGGATGGACAACTTTGGATGTTGTCTGAGGATTGTCAATTGATTTCATGTTCTGAATTTTCCATAATATTGCGTGGGCGCTGAAGAGGCCGCAAGAAGGCAGACCTCTCACTTTGTTCTCCATTTCCTTGACTTCTTCCCGACGAATCCCGCTGGGGCGCTGCTCATGAAGAGTTCACATGTCAGGGTATTTCTCCTGGTCGTTTTTGCTGCCCTGGTTTTGACATCATTGGCTTTTACAGCCTTGCAATCGCCCAGGGTCCAGGGAAAACTGCTGGCCGGCCTTGTTCACAGGCTGGAAACTTTTTCGGGATATTCTCTGAAGTTTGACACCCACCGCTGGAATCCACTGTCCCGAATCACCCTTTACAACGTGGTGGCCACAGGGGAGACCAAAGAGGTTTTTCGAGTTCGTGAAGCGGAAGTCCATTATGCTTTCTCTCCCCTTTCCTTGGGGGTCCGGGTGCGCCGCGTTCTTTTGGACCATCCCGTGCTGCTTGTGCAAAAGAACGAACGGGGCCGATGGATCCCTCCCGCGGCAAAAGGAAGAAGCGAGGGATCTTCTATGGAGGAGAAAAAAATCCGGAGATTGAATTGGAAAGGGGCCACCGTGAGCATCCTGTCGGGAGTGGTCATGGGGCTTGATGAAAATGACGGCGTGATTTTTAAAACGGGCTTTTCCGGTGAAATCCGCCTTGAGAATGTGATTGAAGGAGATCTGGGTAGGCTGTTTTTTAATGTAGAGTCCCTGAACGGGGAGCATGCGGGTTTGGGGTCTGGTTGAGGTTTTCAGACCATGGATGGCCGCTGAAATGCCGGAATCGGGGGAGGGGGACTGGCCGTTTTCCATCACAGGAGTGGATCCCATGAAAATGCAGGAAGTGAGAAAGATTGCCAAACAACTGGGTGTCAACTCGTTTGGTAAAAAGAAGGTCGATCTCATCCGTGAAATACAGAGAAAAGAAGGTTATTTCGACTGTTACGGCACGGCTGAAGGTCTTTGCGATCAGGAGCAATGCATCTTTCGTCAATCCTGTTTGGGAACAAATGACGCCAGGCGGTGAACGGTGTTTGTCCCGGCAGTGTGATCTTTGACGAAGTGAGCTTTCGAAGCGGGTGAGTACCGCAAGGGATGGAGAGACGCCAGCAGCGATGGGTTCTCCGTGAGGGCATTCTCACGGGAATTCTTCCAGGAAGAGTTCGTTGTTTTAAAAGGTGATATCAAGCGGTTGCCCCTCAAGGACGGGGGTGAAAAGGAGATTTGCAGTTGAGAGAAAAGTCCCGTGAGTTCAAATACAGACGCGAAGATTTTGGCGACCTGCCCGTGAAACCGGAGCACCTCACCATCTACCTGAATTTCGGGAAAGACCGGGTGGAAGGCACCAACTGCCTGGAAATGACCGCACAGGGACCCATGAATGAGCTGAAGCTCGACGCCACGGACCTGGAGATTCTTCAGGTGGACTGGGTTTCCCTTTCTTCCCCGGCATCTCCCTTGGCCAGAGAAGGTGTGCCCCTGAGCTACGTCCATGACACGGCGAAGAACAAACTGGTTGTGCAGATGCCTCACCGCCTGGAGGAAGGGGAACGCTTCTGCATCCGCACTCAAAGCCTCTGTTTTCCATCGGATCATATTCTTGAGGGAATCTACAAGGACACCACACCCCCGGGGGCTCCCCAGCAGTACATGTCCCAATGCCAGCAGTGGGGTTTTCAAAGAATTCTTCCCATTCTGGATGACTGCCGGGCCAAATGCACCATGACCACAACCCTGGAGGGTGACCGGGGCTACACCCACCTCATCACCAACGGGAATATCTCCAGAGACACAAACCCGGAAGGCAAGCCTGTGCCCAAGGCCCATGACCCCTCCCGGCAGGTCATCACTTACGAAAACCCGGTGCCCATGGCCCCCTATCTCTTCATTGCCTGCGCCGGAACCTGGGAGGAGCTGGCGGATCATGTGAGTTACAAGTCGGGGAAAAGCGTACGGCTGGAGTATCTTGTGCCGCCAGGTTCCGCGGAGGGTGCGCGCGTTCCCATGGAAATTTTGAAGGACTCGGTCCTGTGGGTGGCCCGGACTCAGGACTATGAATACACGGGTGACACGTATCGCACCCTCACCATGAACAAGTCCAATTTCGGCGGCATGGAAAATGTGGGGAACACGACCATCGTCACGGATGCGGCCCTCATTGACGAACACACACTGGATCAGTCTCTGCTTTATGCTCACGCAGTCATTGTCCACGAATTTGAACACAACCAGTGTGGCAGTGAAACAACCATGGAAACGCCTTTTGACGTGTGGCTCAACGAAGCGTACACGGTGGATGTGGAGCGGCAGTATATGGCCAGCCGCTTTGACCCCTCTTTCATACGGCTTCAGCAGGTGGAATCCATACGCAATCCCCTGCTGGGCCCCCTGGCTTTGGAGGATGGAGGCCATGTGGGGCGCATCGTGCGGGAAGGGTTCAATGATCCCGACGAACTCATCGATGGCGTGACATATGTGAAGGCGGCGGAAGTCATTCGAATGCTGCGCCTGGTGCTGGGGGAGGAGCATTTCAGTGCGGGGAAGAGTCTTTATTTCGAGCGGTATCGACACGGCAATGCCAATACGCAACAGTTTTTTCAGTGTTTTGAAGAGGTTTCGGGTGCCTCTCTGGATCAGTTCCGTCGCGTGTGGCTTCACACCATGGGGTATCCCAGGGTGAGCGCCCATGGCCGTTACGATCCGCAAGCCCGACAATACCGCATGGTCTTCACTCAGGAGCTGAGGGAAGGGCAGGAGCCCTTTCACCTTCCCGTGGTCATTGCCCTGGTGGATTCCAGGGGAAAGGACATGGACGATACCTGCAGGGTGGTCCAGCTCAGAGACAAGGAGACGGAGGTTTTGCTTGAAAACGTGGAATCTGCTCCCGCCTTTCCCTCTCTCAACCGCGATTATTCTTTTTACGGGACCTTTCACCATAGTGGCGCCACGCGGCAGGAATTGGCTCTTCAGACCCGCCTGGACCCCAATCCCTACAATCGTGTGAACGCCATGAGGCAGCTCACCGATGCGGAGCGGGTGAGGCTGCTGACCCACCATGACGCGACCGTGGAGCCTCAATGGCTGGCCCTTTACGGGGAGGTGCTGGAAGAGGAGGACATGTCCCATTCCCTGAAAGCCTTTTTTCTGCGAATCGACGAACAGCCGCTGGATCGCGCCTACTGCATCTGGTATCCCGAATTGGTGGCGGCCCGGGAAAAGCTCATGAAGGCGGTGAATGGCAGGTACCGGGACCGGTTGCTCGAAAAGTTCACGCGGCTCGACACCTACACGCTGAAGGATAGCTCCTCACCCACTGAAGGCATTGAAGCGCGTCTGCTGAAGCAGGTGCTTCTGGATCTGATCGTTGTGGACGACACCAGGGAAAGTCATGACCTCATCGTGAGCCACCTTCGCAGTGCCACCACAGCCAATGACCGTGTGGCCGCTCTGCTCGCCCTCAACCGAAGCAGTGCTCGGGAACGCCGCTCCATTCTCGAAGAATTTTACTCCCGCTGGCACGGTCATTTGAGTGCGTATGCCAACTATTTGCGGGTGGTTTCCAGTGGCACGCAGGAGGATGTGTTTCACATGATCGAAGAAGAAAGCCGTCGGCCCACCTTTGACATCACCCAGCCCACCTGGTGCCGCGCTCTTTATTTGCCCATGGCTCTCAACAACAAAAAGCTGTGGACGGAAGAAGGCATACAATGGGTGGCCGATTCCGTGGTGAAGCTCGCTTCCGTCAATGCCACCACCGCCAGTCGTCTTCTCAACACTTTTCAGCATGTGGGCAGACTCAGGGCGGACTTGAAAGGGCGGGTCCGGAAAGCATTGGAGCATATTGTTTCGCAGGTGCCTTTTGAGGTGAGTCCCACCATTCACGGCCAGGCCAGGGCCTATTTGAACCATGGGTGAATTTCATGACGCACGGGTTCCCCATGGGATGGAGTTCATGGCAGGAAGCCTGCCCCGGTTGGCGTGGTGGCCGGCATTGACCCTCAGGGAACAGGGGAGGAATGGAAGGTGGAAAAGTTTTATCTCGGCGTGGCCTGTTTTTTGTTGGCGACCATGATCGTTGGCCTGGTCCGTGTCTTTGTGGGGCCTGATCAGGAAGACCGCCTGGTTGCCGTGCAGCTTTTCGGGACCACCGGCGTGGCCATTCTCCTGTTGCTCGCCGAGGCTTTTGATGCCTCTTCCGTGCGGAATGCCGCCCTGCTGTTCACCCTGCTGGCTGTGCTCGCGGTCGTGGCTTTTGTGAGAAGCCCCGGAAGTCTGGGTGAAAGGGAAGAATGAACTCATGGAGATTTTGTCTGGAACGTTGTGTCTTTTGGGCGCATTTTTTTTCATGGCCGGCACGGTGGGCCTGATCCGCTTTCCCGATTCCCTGAGCCGCATTCATGCCCTCACCAAGGCTGACAATCTGGGACTGGGTTTCATTGTGCTGGCCCTTGTGGTCACCAGCCAGTCGTTGACCGTGGCTTTCAAGCTGATCCTCATCTGGCTCCTGGCTCTGGTTGCCAGTTCCAGCATTTGTTTCTTCCTGGCCCGAAAGCTGATTCACAGGGGCTGAGGCGAATTTTATGAATCTGACGCTGCTGTTCGATGTCTTCCTCATCGCAGCCCTGCTGCTGGTGAGCTGGAGGCTGCTCGGAGCTTCGGATCTCTTTCAGGCCACGGTTTTGTTCATCTCCTTTGGACTCTTTCTGTCTCTGGCCTGGATCAGGCTTCAGGCTCCCGACATTGCTTTGGCCGAGGCGGCAGTGGGAGCCGGCCTGGCAGGTGTTCTTCTGTTGGGCACTTTCAAAGGCCTTGAACCGGAAGAAGACCGTGAAGGGGAAAACCTTTCTTCCGAAGCATGCAGGCTGGATCCCATTTCTCCATGTCCGGGAAGAGCGCATCTGCTTCTTGCCTTCACATTTGTGGGAAGCATGACAGCACTTCTCCTGCTTGCGGTATTGGATCTGCCGGCCGAAGGAGACGGGTTGACCCTGCTCGTGTTCCAATCTCTCGACAGAAGTGGTGTGGAACATCCCGTGACGGCAGTGCTGCTCAACTTCCGCTTTTATGACACCTGGCTGGAACTGGGAGTGCTGGTGGCGGCCGCCCTGAGCATTCTCTGCGTGCGGAATCGCCTTGATCTGAGAGAGCTCAGGCCTTCAAAGGTTCCTGACGTGATGCTTCGAAGGCTTGTCATGGGGCTGACACCGATCATGATCCTGGTGGTGGTCTACCTTCTGTGGCTGGGAGATCATGCGCCGGGAGGCGCTTTTCAGGCAGGTGTCGTTCTGGCGGCGATGCTCATTTTGCTCTGGTTCTCGGGCCACGCCTCCATCACGAGCCTGTCCCGCATCCTGTGGCTTTTTTCCCTGATTGCCGGTTTTGCCATGATGTTGCTGGCTGCCGTGATCACCGCTTCATGGCCCGAAATGAGACCTCTGGAGTTCGCCGAAGAATGGTCCGGAGCGATCATTCTGGCCATTGAAGTGGCTGCGACCCTTTCCATCGGTGTTGTGCTCTCATCCCTGGCCATACTGTCCCTGGGCGCAGTGGAGGACTGAGGAGGCAGCCGAGATGGATCTTTCAATGGTCATGTCCACGTTCTTCCTCTATTCCCTGGCCGCCATGCTCCTGGTGGGAATGGGCATCTACGGACTTTTAACCCGACGGCATCTGCTGCGCAAGGTGATGGCTCTGAACGTCATTGCAGGAGGGGTTTTTCTCCTTCTCATCACCACGGCATACCGAAATCAGGAGCATTTTCCCGATCCCGTTCCCCAGGCCATGGTGCTCACGGGAATCGTCGTGGCCATCAGCGCCACGGGTTTTGCACTGGCTCTGGTGCGGCGAATCCACCAACGAATGAAAGATGCCAAAACAGATCCTTTCGGGGAGAAGTGGGACCGGTCATGAACCAAATGATCTGGGTGGTGCTTCTTCCCTTTCTGGGAAGTGTGGTCTGCTTGCTGGTCCACAGAAAGCTTGTTTTTGCCCTGGCCATGGCCGCGTCCCTCGGGACTTTGGCCGTGGCCGCAGGCCTGGTGGCCCATGTTTGGGAACATGCCGGTGCCCGCGTGGAACTGGGGGGCTGGGCTGCTCCTCTGGGCATCGCTCTCCAGTTGGACGGACTGGCAGCCCTCTTTCTGCTGCTCACTGCCGTGGTTGGAGTTTTGGTCGGAATTTATGCGGGAAGTTTTTTTGCGCAAACGTCTGAACTGCGTCCGATGGGGATTCATTTCTGGCCTTTGTGGCTGCTCCTTTGGGGTGGTTTGAACGGGGTCTATCTGTGTTCGGACGCTTTCAACGCTTACGTGTTGCTGGAAATCTCAACCCTTGCGGCAGTGGGCCTCACCGTCCTTTCCGGAAGCACAGCCTCTCTGGTTGCGGGGCTTCGGTACCTCCTGGCGGCCATGTTCGGCTCGCTCATGTATCTTTTGGGAGTGGCCTTGCTCTACGCGGGCACGGGTCAACTGGATTTTGTGCTCCTGAGCCGCAGCCTGACCCCTCAGGTGCACGTGGTGACCGCATTTGGTCTGATGGTTTTTGGCCTGCTCCTCAAGTCCGCCCTTCTGCCTTTCCACTTTTGGCTTCCACCGGCCCATGCCAGTGCGCCGGCTCCCGTCAGCGCCATTTTATCGGCTCTTGTGGTCAAAGCCTCCTTCTTTTTACTCCTGAAAATATGGTTCGTGGTTTTCGACTCCCTTTCAGGGGAGGGTCCGGGAAAAATGCCGGGGCAGTTGCTTGGTTTTCTGGGATCCCTGGCGGTTGTTTGGGGTTCCTTTCAGGCCGTTCGCCAGTGGAGGCTCAAGTCGCTCATAGCCTACTCCACCGTGGGTCAGCTGGGTTATCTCTTTTTTATTTTTCCTGTTCTCTCCTTTTCCCATTCTCCTCCCCACGAAGCTCTGGCCTGGGGCGGCACCGTCTTTCATCTCTTTTCTCACGGTCTTGCCAAGGCATCCCTCTTTCTGGCCGCAGGATGCCTTTTGCGGGCAATGGGCACCGATGACCTTCACGCCATGCGTGACATCGCAGGACGCATGCCCGTGATCACCTTCAGCCTGGGTGTGGCGGGTGTGAGCCTTATGGGACTCCCCCCCAGTGCGGGATTCGTGGCCAAGTGGATGCTGCTGCGTGCCGTGCTGGCCAGCGGCCAGTGGTGGTGGGCTCCGGTGATCGTTCTGGGCGGTCTGCTCACAGCAGCCTATGTCTTTAAAATTCTGGCGTATACGTTCGTTCCCTCTCAGGGAGACGCCGTACGCCTGCAGCCCGTTTCCCTGGCCATGACCTTTGTGCCTCTGGCGTTGGCCATGCTTTGCGTGCTCATAGGTTTCCGGGCTGATGAGGTGATTCTTCTGCTTCCCGCGGTCCCCGGTTGTGAAATGAGCGCAGGAGGAGGGGGAGGGCCGTGAGCATGACCTTTTGGCTGCCTCTCATCGTCTTGTTCAGTTCACTGGTCACGGGGCTGATCATTTTCGTGCTGCCGGAAGAGCGTTCCAGGCTCCGCACTGCCCTGAACATGGCCGGGGCTTCCTTGAAGGTTGCCGGCGTGTTTCTGATGGCCTGGGGCCTCCTGGCCCACGATGTTGTGTATGAAGTGCGGTTCACCATGGGACTCGGGTTCGATTTTCTTCTCAAGGTGGATCTGCTCTCTCTTGCCTTTGTCTCCCTGTCCAGCAATCTCTGGTTTCTCACCACCCTCTATGCCGTGGGTTACCTCGAGGGCTCTCCCAACCGAAGCCGTTTTTTTGGCTTTTTCAGTCTCTGTGTGACCGCTTCCACCGGGGTCGCCCTTGCGGGCAATCTGATCACTTTTTTTATTTTCTATGAATTTTTGACCCTGGTCACTTATCCCCTCGTGGTCCACAGGGGAACACCCAAGGCGCTGGATGCCGGGCGCACCTATCTGTGGCATGCGGTGACGGCAGGTGCTGTGCTCTTTTTGGCCGTTGTGTGGCTGCAGGTGCTGAGCGGTCCCTTCGACTTCATTCCCGGGGGCGCCCTTCAATCCATGGAACACCTTTCCAGGAGCGACTTGACGGTGATTTTCGCTCTGCTGATCATCGGTCTGGGCGTCAAGTCGGCCCTGGTGCCTCTCCATGGATGGCTGCCCACAGCCATGATCGCCCCTGCACCCGTCAGCGCCCTGCTGCACGCGGTGGCTGTGGTGAAAGCGGGCGCCTTCGGAGTGATGCGTGTGATCTTTGATGTTTATGGCAAAGATTACGCTTCCCAGCTGGGGGTTCTCGATCCCCTGGCCCTTGTGGTGGTGGGAACCATCCTTTTTGGCTCTTTGCGGGCTCTGATGCAAGAGGAGCTGAAGCGCAGGCTGGCCTACTCCACCGTGAGCCAGGTTTCCTACATTGTTCTGGGTGCTGTGGCTTTGGGTCCCCTGGCCACCGTGGGCGGCCTGGTTCACCTGGTGCACCAGGGAATCATGAAAATCACCTTGTTTTTTTGTGCGGGAATCTTATCGGAATTCCTCGGCATACACCGAATTGACCAAATGGATGGAGTGGGGCGCAGAATGCCGGTGACCATGGCTCTGTTTTCCCTCGCCGCACTGGGGATGATCGGCGTTCCTCCCGTGGCCGGTTTTGTGAGCAAGTGGCACCTTGCTCAGGGGGGGATTCAGGGAGGGCAGGAATGGGTGGTGGCGGTGCTTGTGGTGAGCAGTCTTCTCAACGCAGCCTATTTTTTGCCCATTTTGCACGCCTGTTGGTTCAAGGCTCCCGCCATGGATTTTGGCGAGAGGAACAGGCAGGAAAGGGGATTCATCACGTGGCGGGAAGCCCCCTGGACCTTGATGCTGCCCACTCTCGCAACGGCTCTTTTCTCTTTGGCCGCAGGCGTTTTTGCCGGTTGGGAATGGAGCCCTCTGGGAGTGGCTGAAAAGATTGCGGCAGGCCGTGGAGGTTTTCCATGATCTGGATCTTCCCTGTCTTTTTCCCTTTGCTTCTGCTGGTGCTCATGATTTTTTCTCCCTTTCGCCGGGCCGTTTTTTCATGCGGCCTGTGGATTGCTCCGGCACCTGCCCTGTCCCTGGCTTTGGGAGGAAGTGGTGTGGAGCCCGCAGCTTTCCCTCACCTTTTTCTGGAAACGTCCCTGCATTTCGGTTCTTTCGGGCGTGTTTTTCTCCTGATCACGGCGCTTCTCTGGATGGCAGCGGGCATGTACGCGAGCTCCTGTCTTGCCAAAGATCCCGCGAAAATCCCCTTTTCTGTTTTCTTTCTGTTGACCCTGTGCGGAAACCTGGGACTCACCGTGGCTCAGGACCTGGCCTCCTTTTACACCTTTTTTGCCCTCATGAGCTTTGCCGCTTACGGTTTGATCGTCCATGACAAGACTCCATATGCTTTTCGAGCCGGGAGGGTGTATTTGACCATGGCTCTTGTGGGGGAGGTGATGCTGGCATCGGCTTTTTTTTATGGAGGCCTGGCGGGTCCGGGGCTCATGTTCGAGACAATGGCCCCCCTTCTGCCGGCGCAGGAAAAAGGGTCTCTGATCCTTTCTCTGGCCTTTGCGGGCTTCGGCATCAAGGGGGGAGTGATCCTTCTGCACCTGTGGCTTCCCTTGGCCCACCCGGCGGCACCCGTTCCCGCCAGCGCCGTGCTCAGCGGCGCCATGATCAAGGCGGGGTTACTGGGGTGGCTGCAATTTTTTCCCACAGAAAGCGTTGGGGAATTGTGGGGTTTTCTCTTTGTCTGCCTGGGTCTTTTGGGAGCCGCTTATGGAGTGCTTTCAGGTTTGAATCAACGTGATCCCAAAACCATTCTGGCTTACTCCAGCGTGAGCCAGATGGGTCTGATGACCATGACGCTGGGCTTTGCCATGCTCTCCGGTGCTCCGGATAATGAGAAAATCCTGACCGGTCTCATGCTGTTCGCTCTGGTGCATGGCCTGGCCAAGGGAGCCCTCTTTCTGGGGACAGGAATTGCCCGTACCATTAAAATTGGTTCTCTTTCGGGCAGGTTCGTCGCGGCGGGTCTGATCTTTCCTTGTATGGTTCTGGCAGGATCGCCTCTCACGGGAGGATCGGCTGTCAAGGGGGTCATGAAGGAAGGAGCGGCCCACCTTCCCGAGGCCTGGACGGGCTTTTTTTCCGGAATGCTCTCTTTCTCTGCTTCGGGCACCACGCTGCTTTTGTGTGTCTTTTTGTGGCGGGTTTTTTTGACAATGCCACAAGAGAAAAACAAGGGACCCGGAGCGGGAATGCTAACGGCCTGGGCAGCATTGATCGGTCTTTTGCTCGTGGTGGTTCCCCTGGTGCGGGAAGGGGTTCCGGAGGCTTATGTCCCCCTCAAGGTGAGCCTGAATGCAATATGGGAAGGGGTCTGGCCCATGGGACTGGGTGTTTTCCTGGCTTTCCTGCTTCTCAAATGGCCCCTTGCCCCGGAAGGGGAGAAGGGATTGGATGGTTTGTTCCTGGAAAAAATGGAACAGACTTTACGAAGTATGGAGCGGCGGTGGCGTGCCAGCCCCTTGCGCGATCCCGCTTACGGTCGCATCGATCTGGTGGCCTGGACGGATCGTCTCTTGCAAAGGCCCCTGCTGCGAACGGGTCCCGACCGCATCGAAGAGCGATTGATGCACTGGCACACCGTGGGCGTGCTTCTCGTCTTTCTGCTTCTGGGGTTTGTTCTTTTGGCCTGGGCGGGATAGCTTCCCCCTCAGAAGGAGTTGGGTGATCGTGGACGCAAGGGGTTCATTTGGCGGGCCCATGAGGGATTGGGCTGGAAGGGCCGTGTCAAGAATTGTGCTGCTGGGTGTTCTGTGGTGGGTGTTGACCGGTCAGGCAGCCCCTCTCTCTCTTCTGGGTGTTTTGGGAGTTGCACTCGCCGCCCTTCTCAGTTTTCATCTGGCCCCATCTCCCGTTTGGACCTGGACTTTTGTCCCATGGCTGAGGTTTTTTCAGTTTTTTTTATGGCAATCTTTTCTTGGCGGTCTGGATGTTGCCCTCAGGGCCCTTCGACCGGGCCCTGCAGTGGAGCCCCTGGTGATTGAATATGCCCTTCAGGTGCGCGGGGACGAAGCCAGGATTTTTTTTCTTTTGGTGGTCAGCCTCCTTCCCGGAACAGCTGCCGTGGACCTGCGGGGTGAGGTGGCCTTCATCCACGTGCTGGACAGAAGCCTTCTGCGCAAAGAACTCCTGAAAGACCTGGAAAACAGGGTCTATCCCCTGTTTGTCTCCTGTGCCTGAAGAAGGCCTCATTGGGCCTGTTCGGCGTCATTCCACCTTTACCGCGGCAGAAAAGTCACCCGTCCCGTTTTCCCCGCCGCCCCCATGCAGCATCCTGGTTGTACTGGTGAGAAGGAGTGTGGCATATTCTGTGAATGCTACCGGCTTTCACAAAGCCTTGCCGAACAATGGCGGAAAGAGAGTCCGGGGCGCACATGAGGTTGTTTTGAAGTTTTTGAGGAAAGATTGTGGAAGGAGATCGAATCCATTGTTCTGCGCCGGTTTTCTTCTCCAGAAGTGCCAACAGTCCTTCAACCCTTCCACGGCTAAAGGTCCTGTCACATGTCTTCATTTGTGTGGTGCAAAAAGGAGGAAAGGCGCATCCCGTCCTACAGGTGCCGCCTTTGCGCCGACAGGTGTTTTAAAGCAGAGGAAGAAGGGCAGGAGGGCGAAAAGATTGTCCGGTCCCTGATCGATTCAGGAAAGCTGAAGGAGCGTTTTGTGATGAAAAAAAAACAGGAGTGGGCGTCTCAGAAAAAAATGGCCCCAGAGGAAGCACAGGGGGGCCATTCGCCGGACACGGGAAAAAGCGGCGAACCGGCTTTGGATGAAGTGTACATGATGGAAGATGGGCGATTGAAACCTTTTCCCAAAGAGAAGTACACTCCTTCCACACTCTACGAAATAGCGGAATCCTTTGAAGTTCAATGCCGCCTTGTCAAACCCGATGACCCGGGAAGCATCCTTTACGAAGGGAAAAAACCCTCCAAAAAGACCGTGCCGGTCATTTTGAAAAAAGACGGGGAGACTCTTTTTCTCGATTCCTGGGGAAGCCTGGATGAAGAACCGTCCCGGCTGGCCGATGCGCATGAAGTCCTGGGGGTAGTCCCGGTGAAACAGGTTTTTGTGCTCAAGAGAAAGGATCACTGAAAAATCTCTCACCCGGAATGAAGGTCCCTTTGCGGTGAGACGGGTGCCCGGGGTCTCACATTGTCCCTTCGGGTTCATCGTTGAGGTCGCTTTCCATGGTTTTTGCTGCTATATAAGTGCGTATAGAGTGCGTTGGTTTGGGAATTTCCATCGGATTTCGATGCTTCGCCAATGAGCCGGAAGAACAACGGGCACGAAGATGCTCAAAGGATGCGGGAGCATGGCATGAACAAGGTGGAAGATCTGCTGGAGAGAACCTGCAAGAATATGATTCGAACCATACTCTGCTGTCTCTCTTTTGCCTATAAGGGGACCATTTACCGGGTGGGCCCCATGCCGACGCTTCAGGTGGTTCGAGTCACATCGGGCATTCGCGGAAAAGACTTCGATGAGATCAAGTGGGGGCTTCCCGCCGCTTCCGACTACAATCCTCCGGGCAAAAGCTGGAAAGAGTACAGAGATCGTCCTGACCGCCCGCTGGAAGCCATGGGTTGGTGTGTGGAAAAGCAGAAGAGCTGGACTGCGGAAAACCCCTACGAAGATGTGCGCAGCGTGGCCAAGCAGCTTCGCGGGGAAATAGAAGACTTCTACCATATGGAGCCCGTGCTGGTCAGAAAGAGCGATCTGTACGGATCCTGCCTTGATGCGCTGCCCTATCCCCATGACTGGCAGGGAAGTCCCATTTGGCAGGATACGGAATACGTCGTGGTGGCAGTGATCAAGATTCACTTCCGTCCTTACACCATACGCAAGGATGATCAGTCGACCCGCGTGATTCGGGAGCTTTCCCGAAGCCTGGGAACGGAAATACTCACCGTCCAGCTTCGGGAAACACTTCTCAAGGCCCAAAAGGAATTTGCCCGCCAGAGACTTCAAAGCTGTGAGCTGCTCGCCCATGAATTGCGAAACACACTCATCAAATTTGCCTTTGTCATTTCCGCCGTGAACGCCCAGCTTGGAATTCTCAGGCGCGAGTGGGAAGCTCAGCTGAAAATCGCCTTTCCCCTCATTCCATGGCGGGAGGCTATTCTTCAACAGCTGCAAGTCCTCCTGTCCAGGGGAATGGGTTCACTGAACGGGAATGAAGAACTGGTCAATATTTCCCGCAAGCTTTTCGCCGATCAGGAAGAAATGAAGACCGTGTGTCTGCTCCCCGCTCAGTATCAACAATGGCTGGCGTTTAAGATCGTTCCCAAATGGGAGCAGCTTTTTTCTCGCACCTCCGTTTTTGACAATGACAGGGAAGAGATCAAACATCTCCTGGCCCATCTGGAAGACGCCATTCACAAGGTGACAGACGATGAACTCATCGCCCGCATTTCTCATCTGCCCCAGGATCTTTGCCTGCAGTGGGTGCGCGTTGCGCACGTCTACTTCACGGCAGACAAGCTGGATGTGGTTGAGGAAACGATCCAGCTTCTTTCCCGCCCGGAACTGCCCATTGGGAACCGTCATCAGATGATAAAAGTGCTCAGATCCCTCAAGGCTCTGGTGGAACTGGTTCCGGAAATGGAGGAAAAGGCGGATCGAATCATTTATTCCCTGCGTTTCAGCGGCGTGGGAGAGCCCGATGGCCTGGAGAGCCTGGATGACCTGAGCGCCTGTCCCTTGTTCTGATTTTCTTCCGGTGGGTGAAGAATGCAGGGCGAGTGGAGGGGCAGCGGGGCAAAGGGGGGTTGACAATGGCTTCCTCGAAGCACTCGGACTTTGAGAGTGCATTTTTTGAATACGGCATTCGATACAAGAATTTTTTCGATGCTTCTCTGGACATGCGTTTTGTGGTGAACCGCAAAGGGGTCCTTCTGGAAATCAATCAGGCGGGAGTGGAGGTTTTCCGTTTCGACTCCAAAGAGGAGATGTTGGCATTGCCCTCCATCGACTGTTTGTTTCAGGACCCCAATGACATGGTTCTCCTTCGCCGCAAGATCGAAACGGATGGATTCATCAAAAATCACGAAGTGATCATGAAGAGAAAGGACAGGAGCTCCTTTGCGGCCATGATCACCGCAAACCTCTGGTTTGAAGACAATGGCAGGGTGTCTTATGAGGGGCTGCTCCTGGACATCACCAACTGGAAACACTGCCGGCAGGCGCTCGACAAATGCCAGCTGGAAAATATCAATCTGGCTCATTCGGAAGAGCGCATTCGGGAGTTGAATGAAAAAATTCTGCAAATGCTCATGCTCATGTCCCATGACATTCGCGGTTCATTGGTGGCCATGGGAGCGACCCTGAAGCTCCTCCTTCGAGGCCGCTACGGGCAAATGGATGAAAGCGTCCACAACACCCTCAACGATTTTCTGTCCCGGGTGGCCCTGTTGCTGGGAACTGCCGAGGAGTTCATCGGCAAGGCCCAGTCCATGTCCAGTGCGGTGGATGATGGGCCTCAAATGCTGGACTTGAGGATGGATATCATAGATCCCGTCCTGTATGAGCTTGAAGATGAATTTGAAAAGAACGAGATCATGATTGACAGCTGCATGGGAGCCATTCCCGCAGGCCAGATTCCCGTCCACGCAGACAGAATCTGGCTCAAGTCCGTATTCCGGAATCTCTTTCGAAACGCTGTGAACCATGGAGGGCCCGGAAGCCGCATCGCCTTTGGATTTGAAGATCTTTCCACCCATTACCGGCTGCACGTCTACAACAGCGGCAGCTCCATTCCCGAAGACCTGAGACACAGGTTGTTTTCCAAACTGGGCCGCATTTCCAAGGGCAGCGAGCCAAGGCGAACCGGCCTGGGCATAGGGCTCCATCTCATTCGGGAAATCATTCGAAAGCATGGAGGAGAAATCTGGTACGAGCCCCGTCCCGATGGGTCAGACTTTGTGTTCACCCTCGCCAAAGATTGTCTTTCCTGCCGGCTGACGGGTCCTGAAGACCGCTGAAAGCTTGAAGGGGCCTGTTCAATGGATGCCCGAGGCTCAAGGATGCTCCTTCCATGAGCCGGTGGTTTTTTCGTGGGAACTTTTTTTCAATGGCTCAAGTGCGCAAGAATCCTTTTGGGGAGTGATGCCCATTGGCGGACACGAATGCAAAAAGAGCTGAAAACTCCTCTTCCCATCGCCAGATTTCCCTTCAGAAAATAAGGGAAGCCTCCAGTGCCCTGGAAGCCCTTTATCTCAAGACGCCCCTGGTCTATTCTGCCACCTTCAGCAGGCTGAGCGGCGCCCAGGTCTATCTCAAGCTGGAAAATCTTCAGGAGACGGGCTCTTTCAAGATTCGCGGAGCCACGTGCAAAATCGCTTTCAGCCGCGAGACCATCGGGCCGCATGGCGTGGTGGCCGCTTCTGCGGGAAATCATGCGCAGGGAGTTGCTCTTGCCGCACAGCGGGCTGGTTTTCCGGCGACCATCGTCATGCCTCAGTGGGCCTCCATTTCCAAACAGGAGGCCACCAAAGCTTATGGGGGAAAGGTCGTTCTGGCGGGAAACGACATGAGCGATGCCATCGGAATGGCTCTGCAACTGGAAAAAGAGGGAAAGACGTTCATTCATCCCTACGATGACCCGGACATCATCAGGGGGCAGGGCACTGTGGGCCTGGAAATTTTTCAGGATTTGCCCGATCCCGACTTCATCATTGTGCCCATTGGGGGTGGAGGACTTTTCAGTGGAATCGCCGAGGTGGCCCGGCAACTCCGCCCCTCCGTGAAAATGGTCGGCGTGCAGGCCACTGCATGTCCTTCCGTGAGGGAAGCGCTTCGGCATGGAAAACCCGTTCAGGTGGAAGCTCAAAAATCCATTGCCGATGGAATTTCAGTCAAGCAGCTGGGCGCCATACCCTTTGAAATCATCCGTGCGTGTGCTCATGATGTGGTTCTGGTGGATGAAGGAGAAATCAGCGCGGCTATTCTCATGCTTCTGGAAAGGAGGCGGGTTCTGGCGGAGGGGTCAGGAGCCGCGTCATTGGCCGCCCTTCTCAAAAACCCCCTTTCTGTGAAGCCCGGAAGCAAGGTGGTGCTGGTCGTCAGTGGAGGGAATGTGGACACTCCCCTGGTGGATCGTGTCATTCGACAGGGATTGTTTCGCAGCGGGCGCATTCTCCGCTTTGCAGTGCGCCTTGAAGACACTCCCGGTGCTTTGGCGGATTTGCTCAAACTGGTGGCTTTTCATTCGGCCAACGTTTTGGACATCTACCACGATCGCGGGGGAAAAGACCTTCCCCTTCACCTCACCCGTGTGGAACTGGAAGTGGAAACGAGGGGGGCCGAACACAAGGCCCAACTCATGAAGGCACTGGAAAAAGCTGGCCACGCTGTGTCCACGCAATGAGAAAACCTGTGACAGAATGTTTCCGGGACACTGCTTCCGGGTGCTCGCAGAAACTGCCAAATGACTGAAACGTGATTAACATGATTTCAATAACGATACTCCATGGAGAGTGTCGCCCCTGTTTCAGGGATTTCTTTCTGTTCATTCAAGGAATCAGAAAAATCCCTGTGTGTGATTGACGCTGCAGAACCTGAACACGAGTGGAGGGTCATGAATGTTCAACAGTATTCTCGTGCCGACGGATCTCACGGAGAGGAGCTTCAACGCTCTGGAGATTGCCCTGAAAATTGCCAGCCACGAAGAAGCCCGTGTGACGCTTCTTCACATCATCGAGATGATTCAGGATGCTGAACCGGAGGATTTTCAGGAGTTTTACGACAAACTGGGCCGCCGTGCCCACAAATTGATGGATGAAGTCATCGGCAGGTATGAAAACCCGTCTGCTTTCATTGAAAAAAAGGTGAATGTGGGGCGCCGGGTCAAAGACATCGTGGCATACGCTCATGACCACGGGGTGGACCTCATTGTGCTGACCTCTCACAAAATAGACCTGGTCGACAGCTCCCAGGGATGGGGAACCATCAGCCACAAGGTGGGAATCCTGTCCCATTGCCCCGTGATGCTCGTGAAGTGACCTGGAAGGACTTCCATGATACCTATTCGTGACATCAACCCTTCCAAAGGCACACCCGTGGTGAACTACATGATCATCGCCACCTGTTGTGTCATGTTCATTTACGAACTCACTCTGGGGCCGGATGTGCAGAGGTTTCTTTTTCGGTACGGCCTCATTCCTGCGCGCTTCTTTCAGGCACTGGAAACTCCCGGCTTTTCCTTCGTGCAGGTGGTGCTGCCTTTTTTTTCCTCCATGTTTCTTCATGGCGGATGGCTGCACTTGATCGGAAACATGTGGATCCTGCACATTTTTGGAGACAATGTGGAGGGTGAACTTGGGCAGGGACGCTATGTCATCTTTTATTTGCTCTCCGGTATCATCGCGGGAATGCTCCATGTGCTCGTGCATCCCGCATCACCCATACCCACTGTGGGAGCGAGCGGTGCCGTTGCGGGAGTGATGGGGGCTTATTTCATCCTTTATCCACGGGCAAAAGTGCTCACCCTGGTGCCCATTTTCTTCTTCTTCACCCTGGTGGAGTTGCCCGCCTATGTTTTTCTGGGAATTTGGTTCCTGCTGCAGTTCTTCAGTGGCGCCTTCGCTCTCATGGGAGCGGAGAACGAAGTGGTGGGCATTGCCTGGTGGGCACATGTGGGAGGCTTTTTGGGAGGAATTGCCCTGCTGTTTGCCATGCGTGGCACCAGGCGGGAGAGAAAATGAGAGATCGGTTCAGGCGGCCAGGAATGATTTTTTGGCCTCATTGACTTCAGTCAGCCCGTTCCCGCGCTGGAGCGCGGGAACGGGCAATGGGTTTTGGAGTTCCCCGCGGGCGAACTCTCTCACTTCAGTTTTTCTTTAAGAATTTCAATTGTCTCAGAGATTTCCTCGGGGGTCACCTCCCGCCGCATTTTTTCCAACTGCTGCATGGTGTTGGAGAAGCGCATTCCCTCTGCGGCGCTGATCCACTCCAGTTGGAGCCGCTCCGGGCGGATGCCCCATTTTTCCATTTTCTTCCGAATCTTCTCCACACGCTTTTCGGTCCAGTGGTTGGCGTCGATGTAGTGGCAATCGCCGATGTGGCAACCGCTCACCAGGACGATGGGCGCTCCTTTGGCAAATCCGTGCCAGATAAAACTCTCATCCACCCGGCCCGAGCACATGGTGCGGATGAGCCGCACGTTGGGGGGATACTGGAACCTGGAAACTCCGGCGTAGTCGGCTCCGGCATAGGAGCACCAGTTGCATGCAAAGGCCAGGATTTTTTCCTGGGAATGGAGTTCAAGCATTTCGTCAATCTGGCTGACGATCTGTCCATCGGTGAAGTGATTCATGGAGATGGCGTCAAAGGGGCATTCCGCGGCACAGGTGCCGCATCCCGCACAGGCCGCCGTGTTCACCACGGCCGGTGTCTTTTTCTTCTTGTCCACGGTGATGGCATTGTAGGGGCACACCTCCGCGCAGATTCCGCAGAACTTACACTTCTCGTCAATCACTTCCGCGGTGATGGGTTCCGTTTGAATCTCTCCCTTGTGCATGAGTCTTATGGCACGCACGGCGGCGGCGGAGGCCTGGGTCACCGTCTCTTTGATGTCCTTGGGGCCCTCGGAGCATCCCGCGTAAAAAACGCCGCGGGTTGCTGCATCCACGGGCAGGAGCTTGGGGTGGGCCTCAAGGTAGAAGCCGTCGGAATTGAGCTGAAGGCCGAGCATTTCCTGCAGGCGCTCTGTCCCTTTGGAGGGCTGGACGCCGACGGCGAGGACCAGCATGTCAAAAACGTAAAACTCCAGTTCGCCCGTGGCGGCGTTTTCAACGGCCACTTTCAGGCTGCCGTCGGGCAGCTCTTCCACGTTGCCCGGGAGGCCGCGCACATAATGCACCCCCAGGCGCCGGCTCCTCTTGTAAAGATCCTCAAATCCTTTTCCAAAAGCCCGAATGTCGATGTAGAAAACCTTCAGGTCGATGTTGGGATCGTGTTCCTTGAGCACCAATGTGCTTTTGATCGTGTTCATGCAGCACACGTTGGAGCAGTAGGAGTGGCCCTTGCGGGCGGACCTGGATCCCACGCACTGGATGAATCCGATGGATGAGGGGTGTTTTCTGTCCTTGGGACGAATGAGGTTTCCTTTTGTGGGACCTCCCGAATTGATGAGCCGTTCAAACTCAACGCTTGTGAGCACGTTTTCAAATCGCGTGTAGCCGTACTCATCCATTTCCGTGGGGTCGTAAGGCTCCATGCCCGTGGCCACGATGATGCTTCCCACTTTTTCCGTGATCTCTTCGTCTGACATGTGAAAATTGATGCACCCCTTGTTGCAGGCTTCCACGCATTTGGCGCAAACCACGGGGTTGTGTCCCAGGCATTCAGCGGTGTTGATCACATATGCCGATGGCACCGCCTGGGGAAAGGGAGAATAGATGGCCTTGCGCGAAGAAAGTCCATGATCGAATTCATCGGGACGGACCACCGGGCACACAGCGGCACAGTCTCCGCATGCGGTGCATTCTTTTTCATCCACGTAACGGGCTTTTTTGACAATTTTGACCTGGAAATTGCCCACGTGGCCCTTCACATCGGACACTTCGCTCAGGGAGTAGAGCTTGATTCGGGGATGTCGACCGACATCCGTCATTTTCGGACCCAGTATTCAGATGGAACAGTCCATGGTGGGAAAGGTTTTGTCAAGCTGAGCCATGATGCCGCCAATGGAGGGCTTCTTTTCCACCAGGACCACTTCGTAACCGTTGTCCGCCAGGTCCAGGGCAGCCTGGATTCCGGCCACTCCCCCTCCGATCACAAGGGTCCGTTTGGTGAGGGGGAGTGTCTCGGGTTCCAGGGGCTCGAGCTGCCTCACGCGGGCGATGGCCATCTGTGTCAAATCGATGGCTTTGGCGGTGGCGGCATCGGGCTCATGCATGTGCACCCAGCTGCAGTGTTCGCGAAGATTGGCCATTTCCAGCAAGTAGGGGTTCAATCCAGCGGAAATGAGCATCTGGCGGAAAGTGGGCTCGTGAAGCCTGGGTGAACAGGACGCCACCACCAGCCGGTCCAGCTTGTGTTCGGTGATGTCGCTTTTGATGCTCTCCTGGCCCGGATCGGAACAGGCATAGGATATGTCCCGCGCCACGACCACATCGTCGTGTTTTTCCACCAGTTCGGCCACCTGGTTGCAATCGACCGTTTTGGCAATGTTGAGTCCGCAGTGGCAAACATAGACTCCGATACGAGGCTGATGGTGTTGCATTTTTCCGCTTTCCATGGATGGGCACTCCATATTCAGGTTGTTTCGCCTGGTGAACGAAACCCGGTCTGGTCAAAAGAAGAGGATGATTGCCGGGTCAGCATGGCCATGATTTGCCTGGCAAGCTGAACCCCGGGGATTTCGGGTCATTCCCACTTGATGGTTTTGGCCATGAGCCCCGTGAGATCCATGATTTCCATTTGAATTTCATTTCCTCTGAAAGGATCCTGCATGGCGCACTTCAAGTGGATCTGACACTTGGGACAGGCGGTGACAAGAAGGTCGCTTCCTGTGACCTTGGCCTGGCGCAGTCTTTTGTTCTGAAGAGCCTTGGTGTAACTGTCACAGCCGGTCCAGGCACAGTTCCCGCAACAAAGAGCGGAAATGCCGCGATCCTGCATTTCCTTGAATCCCCTGGGCCGAAGACGCTGCAAAAGCTTTCTGGGAAGTTCCGGGCGCCCTTCAAGCCTGCTGAGGCGGCAGGGGTCCTGAAAGGTGATCTTGTGGTCCGATTCCTCGAAGCCCACGGCCCCTTTGCTGATCTCTTTTTCCAGGAGATCGTACACGTGGGTCACTTTGACGTTGAGGGGAATGCCCGCACGGGGATAATCGTGAGAGAGTGTTCGAAAGCATTCGGGGCACGACGTGACGATCTCTTCAATGCCCATCTCCTCAAAGGCTTTTGCGTTGAGACGGGCGAGGCGGAGAAAATTCTCCTCATCGCCCGACCACAGCAGGTCGTGGCCGCAGCACCTTTCCCCCGGCTGAACGGCGGGGAAAATGTCAAAAAAATTCATCAGTCTCAGGCTGTCCGAGAGAATGTCGCTGGTGTTCACACCCAGGTGATGACGAAAGAAGGTGTCAAAATAGGGAGCACAACCTCCGAAATAGAGAATGGAGCTTTTTTCGTCTGTTTTAATGTCCTCAGGCAGCCAGTCCCAGTGGTTGATGGAAAGGTCGGGCGAGGTCATGGTTCGCATGAGAGACTGGAAAAAGCCGCCGTGACTCTGGTGGCCTTCCACACCGCCACCTTTGAGCACGTGGCGCATCTCACGAATGAAGTCCGGAAAATTGACCACAGAGGGACACCGGTCGGTGCAAAGCCCGCAAGTGAGGCAGGACCAGACGTCTTCCACAACGGAAGGAGAGTCCAGGTCCCCACCGATGATGGCATTGGCCATGGCCCTGGGGGAAAAGGTCTTGCCCGACAGGGTCACAGGGCAGGCAGAGGAGCATTTGCCGCAGTCCTGGCAGGCGTAAACATCGTGGCTTGCCACGACCCGGGCCGTTTCCATGTGTGAAAGAGCGGACAGATCACGGGGATGGGGGGTGACAGGGCTTTTGCCGATGGTGTCAATGACATCCCGAAAATCCTGAAGAAATTGCAAAAGAGCATCCGATTCATCGGGAAGGAACATGGCCAGGCGCAATCGGTCCCCTCCGAGCCCAAGGAGGTGAAGAATTCCCCGCATGTCTTCCACATTGCGCTCCGCCGTTTCGGTGCCGCTGCCATAGCGGCATGAACCGGGTTCGCAGCCCACAAGAGCCACTCCATCCGCTCCCATTTCAAAGGATTTGAAGAGAAGGGATTTGCTCATTCTTCCTGTGCAGGGGATTCGAATCATGCGCACTTCCGCGGGGATGTCCGCATCCTTGTCCTGGAGCGCCTGGAATGCAGCATGAGGGCCCCAGTTGCAGATAAACAATATGATTTTTGGTTTGTCCATTATTCTCTCGTTTTCTTGAATGTGGACCACGGGCTGTTTCACAGGAGAATTTCTTCCAGCATCTGTTCCAGGTACCCGTGGTCTCGATAGGGGCTGTCTGCAGCGTTGGAAGGACAGACCGTGATGCAGTTGCCGCAGCCTTTGCAAAGGGCTTCATCAATGACCGAGTACCATCCCCCGATGTCATTGCTTTTGAAGCTGATGGCCTGGTAAGGGCAGACCTGCATGCATCTGCCGCAACCGCGGCAAAGGTTTTGGTTCACCACAACGGTGTAGCCTTTGTTCTGGCGGGGACTTCTGGGCATGACACACGCTGCCAGAATGGCTGCAGCCTTGCCTTTGGTCCGCTCGGAAACCCTGATTCCCGCAGGATTGGCCAGGAAAAGTCCGGGAATGGAAGTGGCCCCCGGAGCAAAAAAAGGCAGCCCCGTGACTCCGCGCGATTGCATGGAGCTTTCCACGGTGTGGGGAGGAAGCTGCTCCGTGGCCGTGTAGGGGATTTTCCGCCGGCTTTTTTCCCCGAGAATGACGGCGCCCACATGAATCACCTGCTTGGAGCCATCCATTTCCACAGCGATTTGAAAGTTGCCCACTGTTCCCTTGAGCCCCAGCACCTTGGAGCCTTTGAAGCAGTGAATGTTGGGGTGCTCAAGACTCTTGGAGAGGGCTTGATGGGGAGGACCGAAAAGGAACACCTCCATGCCCGCCTCCGCAAGGGTCATGGCGCTTTCAAGAGGTGCCTGGGAATCTCCGATGACGGCCGTGGTGAAATTGTAGGGGCGTGCCGGAGTGGGCATGCCCCTGAGATGGCCTGCGCGGCCGATGGAACGTTCCATCAAACCTTTGAAGCGCTCCAATGCCAGAGCTTTATCCCTCTTGAAAAGCCGAAGCACCTCCCCTCTCAGGTTGCACGTTTCCACCATGGCCCTGTTGATTCCGGTGCCGTTGAAAAGGGAGTATTTGAGCCGGGTGCGCTGGTCGGAGCAGGCCGTGCAAATGAAGTCGAGAGGGCAGCACACACAGGAACCCAACACGAGGCGGGTGAGGTTTTTTTCCCGGATGGCGCGAAGAATGGATGACGTTCCTTCAGGAATACAGGCTGAAGGGAGCGCCTCCACATGCTCCACATATGGAATGCTGCCAAGGCTTTCAAGGGTTTCACGGAGCTCCTGGGGCCATCCGTAGGAATCATTGCAGCGGCAGACAAAGACTCCGAGACGCACCGAATCGGAAAGCTGAGGGGCCGATGCGGCAAAAGAGAGTCCGTGACCTCTCATGCGCTGCGCGGTGCCACCCAAAAGAATGAGGGCCTCCGCGGCCACGGCGAATCCCCGAAGCATCATGGCGTAAACATCCTCCCGGGGGGACTTGGCGTTGTAGGCCCTTAACACGTCTTCTCCCCGGATGTTCGGTGCCAGACTGGGGTCGGCTATGATGACCACGCCCGCGTGTTCAATCTCTTCGGTCCATCGGGCCTCATGGTGGATGGTGTTTCTGCTGACGCACACCTCAGTGCACTCAAGGCATTCGGAACATACTCCGCAATTGAGGCAGCGGGATGCCTCCGCGAAAACCTGTTCCTCCTCCAGGCCAAGAGCCACCTCCCCAAATCCTTCGCACCGGGCGGAAGGCTGAACCTCCGGCATGTGAACCCTCGCAAGGGAGGGCACGTGAGAAGGGATTTCAGGGAAATCCAGGTCCTCCGGTCGGGAAGTTTTCGGGATTTGGGGTTCTTCACCGGAAAGTTTCCTGCACACGGATCGTGCCGCTTCCCTTCCCGAGGCCATGGCCCGGACCACGTTGGAGGCCCCCTCCACGGCGTCTCCTGCAGCGAAGACGTCGACCAGGGAAGTGGTGCACTCCGTGTCCACCTCAATGAATCCTCCCGGTGAGGTCAGAACACAGGTGTCTGCATCGCCCTTATGCGGGTTGCCCGTCTGGCCGATGGCCACGACAGCGCGGTCGAAGTCTTCTTCAAAAACTTTCCCCCCGGGATCTATCAGGGGCCAGCAAATGCCGTTGGCGTCGGGCTCCCCCGGTTTGGTGGGGGCGCACCGTATCCGGTTCAGCCGGCCATTGTCGCCCAGGAAGGCCGTGACCTGAACGGATGTGACGAGACGAACGCCCTCTTCGAGGGCTGCGTTCACTTCTTCTGCGTCCGCTGGAATGGATTCGGCGGGAAACCACGAGAAAACCGTGACCTTCGCGCCCAGGCGGATGGCTGCGCGGGCTGCATCGAATGCCGAATTTCCGTCACCCACGATGGCGATTTTCTCCGGCAAGCGGTCCACTTCGCCCCTGTACACGGACCTGAGAAAGTCAAGGCACCCGTGAACACTGGCCAGTTCTTCCCCCGGTACTCCCAGCTTACGGTCGTGCCAGGTGCCCATGGCCAGTATGACGGCTTTGTATTGAGCTTTCAGTTCCTGGGGACCCTCATGGGGATCGACGGGAGTCGAAGGCCTGAATTCCACTCCCAGCCTCTTAATGTTTTCAATTTCATGGTCGAGAATCTCCCGCGGCAATCGGTAGGGGCCCAGGCCGTAGCGCAAAAGGCCTCCCAGCTCCTTTTCTTTTTCAAAGACACTCACGGGGTAGCCCTGGCGGGCCAGTTCCGCAGCCGCGGCAAGCCCTGCAGGGCCGGAACCCACGACCGCAATGGATTCTTTTCTCCAGGGTTCGGGAGCCGGGCCTGTTTCCCGGGGTTGCTTCATCTCGTGGTCAGCCAGAAAGCGCTTGATGTCCCGAATGGCAACGGGTTCATCCAAATCCTTTCTCCGGCATGAAATCTCGCAGGGATGGGTGCAGATGCGCCCGCAAATGCCTGGCAGCACGTTGTCGCGGCGAATGAGTTCCAGGGCTTCTGAATACTTGCCTGCCCTGGCGAGAGCCACATAGCCCTGCGCGTTGACACCCAGCGGACAGGCCGCCTGGCAGAGAGGCTGCTGTCTTTTGTCCATGTGAGGGCGGCCCGGCAGAGCCTGCCGGCTGGAAAACCGTATGGGCTTTCCCCCGTCGGGGGCGGTGGCGGGACACACTTCCACACAGCGTCCGCAAAGCACGCAAAGTTCAGGATCCACATAGTCGGGCGGAGTTCCGATGTGTGCGCAGAAACCCTGGGGGGTGTGCCTGAGGGAGAGCAGGGTGCCCGGGAGGATGGTCCGGATTCTGGGGTTGCGAAAGATTCTCAGCAGACCCGGCCTTAAGGCATGGTTGGTGCCCTGACCCGATGCGAACCGGTATTCATCGCCGGAGAGCTTCACGTCCAGGTCAAAGGCCGAGTCGACCAGAGTCACGGGTATTCCCATTTCTCCCAGTTTGTTGGTGGCGGCTATTCCCGCAGGATTGGCCCCGATGACCAGGGCCTTCTGAAGGCGATCCTTGGGGGTTTTCATCATTTGGCTCCTTTCTTGCCCGCCGCCTTTTTCTCCATTCCCTTGAGGATGGCAGCTCCGTAGTCGTGTCCCTTGTTGAAGGCAGTGGAATTGAGTTCTTCCGTGCCCTTGGGAACAGATTTGACCACGGTTTCGTGCAGGGCTTCCCTGGTGACCAGATCGCTCACTGCTGAGAGGAACCCCAGCATGACGATGTTGGCCATCATTCTTCGCCCCACTTCTTCAGCGATGCGGGTGGCCGGCACCCTGTAAAGGGTCAAATCACTTCCTTCGGAGATGCGCACCAGGTCCTGGTCCACGATGAGCATTCCATCGGGCCGAATGGATTTGGCATATTTGTCGTACCCTCCCTGTGACAGGCAGACCACGATGTGGGGAATGCGCACGTAAGGGTAGTGAATGGTGGACTGGGAGATGATCACCTGTGCGCTGCACGCACCTCCTCTGGCTTCGGGACCATAGGACTGGGTGAGGGTGCTCTCCTTGCGGTCCACAAGACTTGCGGCCTTACCCAGAATCTGGCCGGCCAAGACGATGCCCTGGCCTCCGAAGCCCGTGATGAGCACTTCCTTGTGTTGGACTGCTTTTGGTTTTGTTGCCATCCTGTTGATTTCCCTCTCCGTGATGAGCAGTGAGTGATGAGGGCGGGAGATGCCGAAGCCGGCCCATCTTCCCCTGTGCACTGCCCGCTACATGCAGGCCGCCGGATCCAGGCGGCACGTTTTTTCGTAGATGTCTGTGAACGTGGGTTTTTCCACGTCCACGAAGGTGCCGAGAGTGATGCCTTTCTGGTAGTCGAGGATGATGTCTGCGGGGTGGGCATCATTTTTGATAATGGACTTCTCCTGGTAAAACCGAAGGGCATCCAGGGGTCTTTCCCTGTTGCGCCGGCCGTAGCCCGTGGGGCAGGGCGCCAGGACTTCGATGAACGAAAATCCACGCCGCTGCAGGGCTTCTTCTATGGACTTGGTCAGGTCCCGCGTGTGCAGGATGGTCCAGCGGGCCACATAGGTGGCTCCCGAGGCGAAGGCCAGCAGGGGCAGGTTGAAGGGCGGTTCAGGATTGCCCTGGGGGGTGGTGGTGGTTTTGCTCAGGGAGGGAGTGGTGGCGGCCACCTGTCCCCCTGTCATGCCATAGTTGAGGTTGTTGACGCAAACCACCGTGAGATCGATGTTTCGCCGTGCCGCGTGAATGAAATGATTGCCGCCGATGGCGAACAGGTCTCCGTCACCGCTGAAAACGACCACGTTCAACTGGGGATTGGCCAGCTTCATGCCCGTGGCATAGGGAATGGCGCGGCCATGGGTGGTGTGGTAGGAGTCCAGGTTGGTGTAGCCGGGCCCGCGCGCCGAACATCCGATTCCTGAAACCATGGTTGTTTTCTGAAGGTCGATGCCACTGGATTTCATGGCGATCAAACAAGATGAAAATGCCGTTCCAACGCCGCAGCCGGGACACCATATGTGCGGAATTCGGTCTGTGCGGACCAGGGAGTCCAGAGGGTGTGTCGGTTGGTTTTTCTTTGTAGTCATGACTAAGGTCCCCAAAATAGAGTGGATCGTTTCTCACTTGTGGATGGCCTCGAGGGATTCCAGAATGCGGTCTGGAGAAATCACCGTTCCTCCCGCATGGCCGACCAGGAAGGAGGCGCACCTGCCGCGGGAACAACGCTCCACTTCCAGGTGAATCTGGCCCAGGTTGATTTCCACCGTGACCAGCGCTTTCATCTTTTTGGCCAGTGATTCAATGAGCTCCTCGGGAAAGGGCCACACGGTGATCAGTCGCAGAAGGCCGGCTTTGATTCCCTTTTCTCTGGCCTCGTCCACAGCGGCAAGGCTGCTTCGCCCGGAAACTCCGTAGGAGATGATGGCGATCTCCGCGTCATCCAGACGATAGCTTTCCGTTTGGATGATGCGGTGCCGGTTGTTGCGGATCTTGCCAACGATACGCGCCACCAGTTTTTCATGGGCCTCGGGGGACATGGCCGGATAGCCGCGCTCATCGTGAGTGAGGCCCGTCACGTGGATGCCGTATCCCTCGCCGGCGGCGGCCATGGGAGGAACCTCGTCGGGACCCGGTTGAAAGGGCTTGAAACGGTCCTTGCGGCCCCTGGGAAGTTTGCGCGTCTGGAGCTTGATGGCGTCAGCCTCGGGAATGACCACTTTTTCGCTCAGGTGACCTGTCACCTCGTCCGCCATGATGAGGACCGGCAAGCGAAAGGTTTCACTGAGATTGAAGGCGGTAATGGTCTGATAGAACATTTCCTGCGGGGAAGAGGGGGCCAGGGCAATGACCTCATAGGGGCCATGAGATCCCCAGCGCGCCTGCATCATGTCTCCCTGAGCGGGCATGGTGGGAAGGCCCGTGGAGGGTCCGGCCCGTTGCACATTCACAAGCACACAGGGGATTTCTGTGTAAATGCCGAGTCCGAAGTTCTCCATCATCAGACTGAAACCGGGACCCGAAGTGGCGGACATGCTTTTTGCACCGGCGCTGGAAGCTCCCAGCACGGCGGCCATGGCGGCTATTTCGTCTTCCATTTGTATGAAGGTGCCTCCCACCTCCGGCAGATACAAAGCCATGCGTTCCGCGATTTCCGTGGCCGGAGTGATGGGGTAGGCGCCAAAAAAACGGCATCCTGCTGCCAGTGCGCCTTCGGCGCACGCTTCGTCGCCCGTCAGGAAATGCTCACCTGTTAAAACTTCTGGTCTCATAAGTTTGTCTTTCGTTCACCGAAAAGGTGCTTTTCCACTGAGAGTGTTTCAAAATCCGGGGAATGATCATTGCACAGTGTGGTTGAAGGAACGCCCCCTTCATCCCATCCCCCTGGGAGGCGGCTCCATGCCCTTCATGTGAGGAGGCGGGGTTGCACCTCCCGGATCCTTTTCTTTTCAGGCTCATGAGAATGGCTGCACTCCGTGAGTGGTCTCCAAAATGACCATCATGAGGATGCGGGCTGCGCTTCCACTGAGTAAATGGCCAGATCCGGACAGATGGTTTCACAGTAATGACAGTTCACGCACGCCCCTTCTTTTTTTACCCGGGGAGTGTGATAGCCTTTGGCATTGAAATGGGGAGACTCTTCGAGCACATCACGGGGGCAGTAAACAATGCAGAAACCGCAACCTTTGCAGCGGTCCTCGATGATGTGCACGACCCCCTGCGTGACTTCAACTTCAATTGCATCCAATGGAACACGCCAAAACTTCATGTTCACCCATCCTCATTGTGGTCAAATAGTCATCCATTCCGGCAGCGGGGGGAATGGTGTGATTGATCAGGCGATGAAAACAATCGCCCGCTGGGTTTTGACAGGGACTGACACGATCGCATGGAAAGCCCCCAATGAGCACCCAAAGAAAAGGGGGTTGGCTGCAGAGGGGAATTCGCTCACATGCATTCCCTTCTATAACACAAATGTGCAGGTTCAAGTCAAGGGGTTTTTGGTCGGGATGTGGGCCCAATGGGCTTAAAGGGTGGCTTTTTTTTGGGGGGTGTGAAGTTTTTTATGGGTTTTTCCTGAAAGTGCGGAACATTCTCCTCTCCCATGCCTTTGCACAGACAGTTGACAAAGGAGCCGCCTTCGGAATGAAAGAGCATCCAGGGGCAAAGGGGGTGAGGAGAGGGAGTCCGGTTTTGTGAATTTTGGCGAATGTCATTGAAAACAAGTTCGGTGGCCTCGATCCCGGAAAGAGCACCGGGTGGTTTGGGGCCTGAATAAATTATGAGCATGGGGCCGCGCCGGCAGCTCCCCTCACTTGTCTGGCCTGAGGGGGAGCTGCCAGGCCCGAAGCAGCCGTGTGGTTCCCTGGTCGACGGCTGTTGTTGGATTTCACGGGAATTTTAACCACAGGTGGGGCAGCCGCATGGCCCTTCTTCTTCCCTCTTTTTTCCGTTCTCGTTGTCTTTGCCCCATTCTTTGACCACTTTGGCGATCTCGTGCAATCGATCATCCACTTTTCTGAAGAGAGTGCCCTCGGGGTAAGTTCCATCGGCTTG